>JBKPMI010000398.1:0-4075 GCA_046732075.1 Acidobacteriota bacterium
TGGTCTCTCTTGAGCACCTCGTCGGAGAAGTGCCTCACCGCGCCGAGCATCTTCTCGACGGTTGCCGCGGTTATGCGGTAGCGACGGGTTTTCCCCTTGGCGACTGCGACCGCCACCTTGCGGCAGATGGCCCCGATTTCCCGTTCCAGGTTCCGGAGGCCGGCTTCCCGGGTATAAGCCTCGATGATCTTCCGGATGCCGCCGTCCGCGAATTCCACGTTCGCCTCGGAGATGCCGTTCTCTTCCAGCTGCTTCGGAATCAGGTGGCGGCGCGCGATCGCGAGCTTCTCTTCGACGGTGTATCCGGAGAGGCGGATGACCTCCATCCGGTCCAGGAACGCGGGCTGGATTGGGTCGAGAATGTTCGCGGTCGCGATGAAGAGGACCTGCGAGAGGTCGTACGTCACCCCGAGATAGTGGTCGCGGAAGGAAAAGTTCTGTTCCGGATCGAGGACCTCGAGAAGGGCGGAGCTCGGATCTCCCCGGTAGTCCGAGCCGATCTTGTCGATTTCGTCGAGCATGAAGACGGGGTTCGACGTACCCGCCTGGTGGATGCCCTGGATGATCCGGCCCGGCATGGCGCCGACGTACGTCCGGCGGTGGCCGCGGATCTCCGCCTCGTCCCGCACGCCTCCGAGCGAGAGGCGGACGAACTTCCGGTCGAGGGCCCGCGCGATCGATCGGCCGAGCGACGTCTTTCCGACGCCGGGAGGCCCTACGAAGCACAGGATCGGCCCCTTGAGAGTCTTTTTGAGCGCGTGCACTGCGAGGAACTCGAGGATGCGCTCCTTGACCTTCTCGATGTCGTAGTGATCCTCGTCGAGGATCGCGCGCGCCCGGTCGAGGTCCTGCGCGTCTTCCGAAGTCGTTGCCCACGGGAGCCCGGTCATCCAGTCGAGATAGGTCCGGATAATTGCGGTCTCCGCGGAGTCCGGATGGCTCCTCTCGAGCCGCTTGATCTGCTTCTCGATCTCGGCGGCCGCCTCCGGAGTGATCTTCTTCTCCGAAACGATCTTCCGATAGTTCTCGAGCTCTTCGGACAGCTCCTCGCCCTCGCCCAGCTCCTGCTGGATCGCGCGGAGCTGCTGCCGGAGGTAGTACTCCCGCTGCGACCGGTCCATCTCGCCGCGCGCCTGGGTCGAAATCTCCTGCTGCATCGACAGGACCGTGATCTCGCGGGCCAGGTTTTCGTTGACGAGTTTCAACCTTTCGATCGCGTCCGTGCTCTCCAGGATCCGCTGCGCGTCCTCGAGCTTGAGCTCGAGGTTCGATGCCGCGAGGTCCGCGAGGCGCGCCGGATCCGAAAGGTTCGCGGCGATCACCATGACCTCGGGAGAGATCGTCTTCCCGAGCGAGACCGACTTCTCCAGGTTCTGCTTGACGCTCCGCACGAGCGCTTCGTGCTCCGGAGGCAGCTCCTTGTCGGCCGCGGTCTCCTCCAGGCGCGTGATCTTCACCTTGAGGTAGGGCTCTTCCGACAGCACCGAATCGATCCGCGCCCGGGTGACGCCCTGCACGAGAAGGCGGGTGCGCCCGTCCGGCAGCTTGAGCATCCGCATGATCGCGGCGACCGTGCCGACGGGATAAAGGTCCGGAAGCGTGGGCGTCTCGGTCTGGGCGCTGCGCTGTGCGACCAGCATGATGATCCGCTGTTCGGCGAGCGCTGCGTCGACCGCGTTGATGGATTTCTCCCGCGACACCGAGAGCGGCAGGATGATGTAGGGGAAGACGACCACGTCCTTCAGCGGCAGGACCGGAAGGATGTCGGGGATCGGGAGGTCGGTCTCCCGGTCGGCGACGGTTTCCTTGTCCTCGAGCTCCGCGACCTTGTCCACCACCCTAGCTCTCCTCTTCGCTCTTGATCGGCACCTCGACCTCCTTTTCCCGGAGGTCCGGGACGCGCGGGAGCACGACCTCGAGAATTCCACGCGAGAGTCGGGTCTTCGCCTGCCGGGAGTTGACCGGCCTCGGAAGCGGCACCGACTTCAGGAACGTCCCGAAGTAACGTTCCATGCAGTAGAACCGGAGGCCTTCCCGCGGGCGGGTCTTCCCGCGCTTGTTTCCGCGCACCGTGAGGACCCGGCCCCGGATCGTCAGCTTGAGGTCGCTCGCCTCGACGCCCGGGAGCTCGAACAGGATCCGGATCCTCTCTCCGTCATCCACGATGTCTACGCTCGGGTCCCACGCCGACGCCGGGGCGACGACGGGGTTGTTGCTCTCGACGAAAATCGAGAAGAGTCGGTTTACCTCCCGCTGCAGCCGGGAGAGCTCGACCATCGGTCCGAAAATCTTGAGACGTCTCATGCTCAAGGCGTCGCCTTTGCGTCCGCGCGACCCAGCAGGTTCTTGAGCTCGAGCAGGAACTCGTCCACGTCCTCGAATTTCCGGTAGACCGAGGCGAAGCGCACGTACGCGACTTTGTCGAGCTCCCGGAGATGGTCCATGACCCGCGCGCCGATGTCGCTCGTGGACATCTCGCGCTCTTCGGTGTCGTGGAGAAGGGTTTCGAGGCCGTCGACGATCGCGTCGAGCTGCGCGGGGGAGACCGGCCGCTTCTCGCAGGCCTTCACCAGGCCTGCGCGGAGCTTCTTTCGATCGAAGCTCTCCCGCCGGCCGTCCTTCTTGACGACCATGTACGGAATCTCCTCGATGGTTTCATAGGACGTGAAACGGCGTCCGCAGGATTCACATTCCCTGCGGCGCCGGATCACTTCGCCCTCGCGGCTCTCGCGGGAGTCGACGACGCGATCGTCCACGGCGCCGCAGAAGGGGCACTTCATCGAGCCCATTATGGAACACCGGAACGGCGCACGAGACACCGGACGCGGAACACGAAGAAGCCGGCTATGTCTCCG
Organism: Acidobacteriota bacterium; assembly: GCA_046732075.1. Lineage (GTDB taxonomy): Bacteria > Acidobacteriota > Thermoanaerobaculia > UBA5066 > Gp7-AA6 > Gp7-AA6. Next base: position 2,856 of record JBKPMI010000398.1, read on the forward strand.
GCTGGGCGAGCTCCACTACGCTCCGCGCGCGCACGCGGCTGACCGCGAAGAGCGTGATGCCGATGAGCGTGATCGGAATGAACGAGATCGCGTGCGCGAGGAGGGCGACTCCCGACGCGGTGTCCCGGCCGATGCCGTAGACATCGGTGAGCGCGAGCTGCACCGCGACGTGGTAGGAGCCGAGACCTCCGGGCGTCGGGAACATGAGGCCGAGGACCGCCGCCGCCGTCACCACGAAGCTCGAGGAGAAGGGCAGATCCAGGTGGAAAGCCCGGATGACCGAGTAGATCTGCACGTTGATGACGAACCACATGACGAGCGATCCCGCGCAGACGAGCAGGAGGAGCCGGGGATCGCGGAGCGACGCGAAGCCGTCGACGAACGTCTCCGCGAACGAGCGCGCCCGGGGCTGGAACCGCTCCGGGAGCCGCCGCCAGAGCTTTGCGAGGAACCTTTCCGTCGCGGCGCGCCGGAAGACCGAGAAGACGACTGCGGCGACCAGGAAGAGCAGCAGGCCCGCCGGAAGGAGCAGCTTTCCGAAGCCGCGCGAGTTGGGGAGGCCCGTCGCGGCGGCGATCAGGAAATAGAAGACGACCGAAGCGCCGTCGAACACGCGCTCGAGGAGCACCGAAGCGAGGAGCGGGGAGAACGGGAGCTTGCGGGTCCGCGCGAGCAGGGCGGGCCGCAGGACCTCGCCGACCTTGCCCGGCAGGTTGTTCGCGGCGAAGCCGAACGAGGTCGCGACGAAGGCGGGGTAGAAGGGGACTTCGGCGACCGGGCGGAGGAGCCACGTCCACCGCACGGCGCGGAGGACGAATGTCGTGACTCCCATCGCGACGCTCGCCGCGAGCCAAAGCGGGTCGGCCGAGGCGATCTGGCGGCCGATCTCCGCGAGGCGAAGACCGCGAAGAAAGAACGCGACGAGGACCCCGGTCACCAGGAGGGACACGACGATCTGGACGGCGCGGGATTGGAGGGCCGCCTTCACGCGCGCGCACCCCCTCGAGCGGGGGTCCCGCTCCCACTCCGAATTTCACTCACTTTGAACGGTTCCTCTGCCGATGCTTTTAGCATCCGCCGACCCCGATTCGCCGAAAAAAATGAGGCGAACTTCTGACGGAGCTTGACTTTCCGCCGCAATTTACTCATTCTTTTCTTAAATTTTCGGGAGGAAAAGCATGCTTAGGAAGTCGCCCGGGCTTCTGGCACTTCTCGTCGCT
>JBKPMI010000399.1:0-7357 GCA_046732075.1 Acidobacteriota bacterium
CGCCAACGCCGGCGTTCTCGCGAAGGCCGGAGTGCCCGTCGCCATTTCAGAAGGGGACGGGTCTTTCGTCCGCAACCTCGCGCACCAGGCGTCGGTCGCAATGGCTTTCGGGTTGCCGGCCGACAAGGCGCTCGCGGCAATCACGCTCGAGCCCGCTCGAATTCTCGGAATCGCCGACCGGGTCGGCTCGCTCGAGCCGGGGCGGGACGCGACGCTCTTCGTGTCGGACCGCGACATCCTCGACTTCCGTTACAACGTCGTCGCGGTGTACGTGGACGGGCGCTCCCTCGACCTGTCCGACCGCCACAAGCGCCTGTACGAGAGGTACCGAAATCGGCCGAAACCCACCCGGTGAGCCGGAGCGGGAGTAGGATCGAAGCCACTTCAACAGGAGGTTCCGTCATGAAGTCCTCGACTTCCGTCCTCCTCGTCGTGGCTTTCACGGCACTGCTGGGAACCGGGTGCGGGAGCGACCACTCGCCGACAGAACCCCGAACCGTCACGAATATCGCGGGAACGTGGCGCGGGAACCTGCATCCCGGAATCGGCCAAAACTTCGACCCGTGTCTTCAACCGGCCGCGGCGGCCGCCACGATCGTCCAGGACGGATCTCGGGTATCCGGAACCGTGACGATCGAGAGCGACTTCCACGGAGGAACTCTCGATGGGGAGTTCCGCTCCGGCAACCTCAGTGGAACCCTCCGGACCAGCATGGAAACGATCTCCGTGACCGGGGGAGTCGTGAGGGCGGGTTTCGGAACCCCCGTTGATCGGCTGACGATCAGCTTTTTCAGCCCGGGTCAGTGCGGGCCGAACACGGTCGAGCTCGAACGCTGACATGACGTTGCGATCCGGCACCAGCGCCGACTTCTTTTGCGGCGTACACACGATGACCCGACCGGCTCCTTGTCTTAGACTCCCTGGCCATGAACTGGCTGTTCAAGGAGGAGCCGACCCACTACTCGTGGGACGACTTCGTGCGGGACAAGCGCACGCAGTGGTCCGGCGTGCGCAACGCGCTCGCGCAGAAGCACCTGCGCTCGGTCAGGAAGGGCGACTATATTTTTTATTACCATACCGGCGACGAGAAGTCGGTCGTCGGGATCGCGAAGGCGTTGAACGACGCTTATCCCGATCCGAAGGACCCGGCGGGGAAGGCCGCCGTCGTCGACGTCGCTCCGGTGAAGAAGCTCGCGCGGCCGGTCACGCTCGCGGAGATCAAGGCGAAGGCGTCGATGAAGGACTTCCCGCTGGTGCGGATCTCGCGCCTTTCCGTGATGCCGGTCTCCGATTCCGAATGGAAGCAGATCGAGAGGATGGCCTCGAGCTGAGAGCTCCTCAGTAAATCAGCACCTGGTCGCCGACGTTCGCCATCGCGAACAGCTTCTCGATGTCGGCGTCCCCCAGCCGCACGCAACCGTGCGTGACGCTCCGGCCGAGCTGGTCCGGGTACATCGTGCCGTGGATCCCGTAGCCGCCTCCGAGGTTCAGCCGGTATTTTCCGAGGACCTTGTCGAACTTGCGCTGGGGAGTCCCGTGCGGGGGCACGACGATCGCGCCGCCGACCTCGATGATCTCGCCGGGCGGGAGCTCCCGCTCGCGGCCGTCCGAACCGACCTCCACGACCGTGTTGTTGCGAACCGTCAGGTACCGGCCGCTTCCGGCGCGGCGCTGGTCACCCCACGCGTGGACGCCGACTTCCTCTCCCATCGGCTGACCGGTCGCGGCGTCGACCTTCGTTCCCGGATCGAGACGCACGAGGCGCTTTCCCTTCTTGCGTGCCTCCTCGATGAAGTGCCAGTCGGGTGGGGACCAGAGCGGGTTCTCCTCCTTCTGAACGATCCGGAACTTTCCGGTGGGCGTGTTGAACACCATGCTGTGCCCGGACGCGTCGGTGAGCGAGGTTCCCTTGCCGGTCGAGCAGACGGCCTCGAACACGACTTTGCCGGCGCGCCGGACGGACAGCCGGTTCTCGGCGGTGGAGACGACGATGATCTGGTCGGTGTCCTGAGAGTCGTCGAGCTTGACCTCGGTGTCGCGCATCTGCGAGGTCAGCTTTTCGATGCGACCTTCGCTCTCCTCCGCCGCGACGCGGAGGACGTCGAGCTTCGGCCCGAGGCGGGACCCGATCATCCGGTCGATGACGGTCAGCTTCCGGAGGCGCTGCGCGTCCCGGAAGTTCTGATACTCCGCGGTGGCGACCGCGGCCGCGAGGATGATCCCGACCACAAGGAGTCCCCACGCCCCCAGGAAGCCGAGTCTGTAGCGGCTTTCGGTCATCAAAAGACGTACACCCTTGTTTCAGGCCCGATCCGCTTCCAGATCGCGGCGAGGTCCGCTTCCGGGACCATGAACGAGCCGGGCTTCGCGCCCTTCAGAGGGCTGTCGGACGGCGGCGGGGAGTGGATGACGTACTGGTTCCCGAGCGCGATGACGTACCGGCCGAGCCCGTTCGCGACCGTCGGCCGCAACTTCGGCGGAGCCGCGCCGTTCATGCGGTAGACCCACTCCGGCACCGTCCAGCCCGCCCCCTGGAACTTGTTCTCGACGCTGAAGGCGCCGGTCAGCGGAGCGAACGTCCACTTCCGTTTTCCGGCCACGATCGCCTTTGGCGGCCCGACTTCGACGGGCGCGACCCGCAAGGTCTTGTCCGCGAAGTGGAAGGAGAACGCCTTCTTCTTCGCGTCGATCGCGATGTAGAACTCGTTGCGTTTCGCGGCCGCGAGGTATTTCAACCGCGCGTCGAGAGCGTTCGCGAGCTCTTTTTCGGACAGCTCCGAATCGGCGAGCTCGCGCCGGATCCGTTTGATCTCGTCGGGCGCGGCGCGGGACAGGGTGACGCGCGCCGCGAAATCGCGCTCGAGGATCCGCCGGTGCACGGCCGCGGCGATCCCGACGATCGCAAGGAGCAGGAAGAGGCCAAACAGAAAAGGGGTGGCCGGCCTCGGCAGCTTCCGCCCGGGTCGGCGCTTCCGCAGGAAGGCGGTCCGCACCGCGAGGATGCCGGAAGCGTCCTTCGCGCGGGGAGCTGGCGCGGCGGCGGGGGAGGAGGTGTCCGGGGTGTCCACTGGGCCGGTCGAGTGCAAGGGTCCGGCCACGGGGGCGTCGCGAGGCTCCGGCGGCTTCGAACTCATGACCGCGAATCGACGGTCCGCAGGCGGACGACCACGCCGATCCGGGTCCCGTCGGCCGGGAGGGCTCCCGGCCGCGCGAGGAATCGAGTCACCTTCCGGGACCAGTCTCGAACGGTGTACCGGGCATTGCCGATCTTGCCTCCGGGACAAGAGTAAAGGCACACGACGCAACCCGACATCCATTTCGAGATGTTGGCCCGATTCCCCGCGAGCCGCAGATCGAGTCCGCGGCCCCCCGGATCCTGGAGAACCGCGGCGAGAGGCGTGAGCTCCGCTTTCCCCGGGAGACGGAGGAGGATCTCGACGGCGGGACCCTCCACGAAGCGGTCCGGCTCCAGATTGCGCGGGTCTTTTCTCTTCTCCCACGCATCCATCGGCAGGTTTCCGCGGGCCGGGCCCGCCAGCGACTCGAGGGCGTCCAGGATCTCCGTATCGGTCGGTTCGGCTCGCAGGAGGGCGGCGTGCGACATGCGGCCCGACTTCGAAACCACGGCGTGGTAGCCCGGCATCATCCACCCGGCGTCGAAGGCGCGGGCATGAACCGTCGCCACGAACTCGATCTCGTTCGGCCGGCGGACCGTGATGGGGGCTGGCGGCTTCGTCGCACGGCACGCCGGCGTCCCGAGCATGAGGACCGCGGCCGCGGCCCGGGCGATCCGGCGCGTCACTCCTCCACCGCTGTGTCCGTCACTCGATCCGTCTCCAGGACTCGAAAGATCAGCCGGACGGTGCCCAGCCGGATTTCGTCCCCGTCCGAGAGCCGGGTCGCCGCGGTGATCCGCTCTCCGCGCAGAAACGTTCCATTCTTGCTCTGGAGGTCTTCGAGGACCGCAGTCCCGCCGGAAATCGTGATCGACGCGTGACTCCGCGAAACGCTTCGGTGGTCGAGGAATACCGAGACATATCGATCCCGGCCGAGGACATTCCGCCCGGCGTCGAGGGCGATCTCCCGTGAGCCCCAATACAGTCGATGCGCAACCCTCGGACCGACATCGAGTTCGCGACCGCGGACTTCGTCGACTGTGCCGGAGAAGGCATACCCGAATCCGTGCACCGTCCTCAGGAGGTGAGGGTCCTCCGCGTTGTCACCGATCGCGTGTCGAAGTTCCGTGACGAGCCTCGCCAGATTGCCCTCTGACACGAATGTTTTCGGCCAGAGGATCTGCTGAAGGTCGTCTTTCGAGATCGCCTTCGGTCGCCGCTCGATCAGAACTTCCAGGAGACGGAAGGCTTTCGGAGCGACGTTGACCGGTTCGCCGTCTCGAGAGAGCTCCCGGGTTTCGAGATCAAAGACGCAATCGCCGAATTGGAGAGGCATGAAGTCCGAAGTGTCCTAATCCTAATCCCCTGTGCGCGCACGCAAAGGGAATACGAAGAAGAAGCGAAGCCCGGCCGAAAGACTCCGGATGCCGCTCCACGCCAGCCTCTTTCATCCCGGGCGGTGAGCTCGAGGATCGAAAAGGAGGGTTTCATGAAACACCGCGTTCGGTTCTTTCTGGCTTGGTTTCTGGTGGCCGCGATGCCCGCCGCTTTCGGCCTGGCCGACGAGGTCGCCGATTGGAATCGCGCGATGTTGCAGGCGGCGCTCGCTGCGGGGACCTCGCCGCTCGTCATGAGCCGCGTTGGGGCGATCGTCCAGGCCTCGGTATTCGATGCGGTCAACGGCATCGAAATGCGCTATACCGCGATCCACATCGAGCCGGCGGCCCTGCCGGGGGCCTCCCGACGGGCCGCCGCCGTTCAGGCGGCCTATGCCGCCCTCGTTCACATCTACCCGGCCCAGTCGGCGACATTCGAAGCGCTGCGGGCTTCTTCGTTCGCCAACATCGCGAGCGGCAGTGAAGCGGAGAGCAGTGAATCCATTGCCCGCGGAATCGAGTGGGGACAGACGGTCGCCGACGCCATCTGGACGTGGCGGAGCACTGACGGCTTCGCGCCGCCTCCGCCCCCCTTCACCGGGGGAAATGCGGTCGGAGAGTGGCGGCCGACGCCGCCGGCGTTCGCGCCGGGCGCCGGACCCCAGTTCGCGTACATGACTCCCTGGGTGATCGAGACCCCCTCCCGGTTCCATCCCCCCGGGCCTCCCGCTCTCACGAGCACTCGATATGCGGCGGACTACAACGAGACGAAGTCGATGGGCCGCGTCGACAGTACAGTGCGTACGCCCGACCAGACTCTCTTCAGCCGCTTCTGGAACGCGAGCACTGGGAACTACTTCTGGGACACGATTGCGGTCGGCCTGGCAGAGGAGAGGCGTCTTTCGCTTTCCGAAACCGCACGGCTCCTGGCACTCGTCAACGTGGCCCTGGCCGATGCGGCGATCGGTTGCTGGGAAGGAAAGTACGCCTACGTCTTCTGGCGGCCGGTGACTGCAATTCCTCTCGGTGACACGGATGGGAACGACGACACAGCCGAAGACCTGTCCTGGTCGCCGCTCTTTGCGACACCGGCGTTTCCGGAGTATCCCTCGGGGCACTCCTGCGTGAGCGGGGCCGCCGGAAGGGTTCTGGCGGACTACTTCGGCGAAGACACCGCGTTCAGCGTCGGCTCGGACGTCATGGCCGGCGTCACCCGAAGCTTCGACAGTTTCTCGTCGGCCCTGGACGAGATCAAGAACGCCCGGGTCTTCGCCGGAATCCACTTCCGGTCCGCCTGTGACGACGGTCAGGCTCTGGGAGTGTCGGTCGGAGACTACGTTCTCGATCATGCGATGACGCCGATTCACGGCCAGCGGGTGGGACAGGTTCAAGCCCGGCACTGAACCACCGCGGGGCGTCGGACCTCCGGCGCCCCGCTTTTCCGACGCGTCGGGGCCCGGCTCGTCCGGGTAGATACTCGCGACGATGCCGATCGAGCTGGTCATCAACGCCCGCGTCCCGGTGAAGGTATGGACCGGCAACGTCGAGCCGGAGGCCATCGAGCAACTGCGCAACGTCGCAGCGCTCCCGGTCGTACACCCGCACGTCGCGGCGATGGCGGACGTTCATCTCGGCAAGGGAGCGACAATCGGGTCGGTCGTTCCGACTCGTGAGGCGGTCTGCCCGGCGGCGGTCGGCGTGGACATCGGCTGCGGGATGTCGGCGCAGAAGACCTCGATTCCCGCGGACCGGCTGACTGCCGAGGATCGGAAAGAGCTGCGGCACTCGATCGAGCGCGAGATCCCGGTGGGTCACGAACAGAAGCGGCACCCGTTCGAGGACGCCGTCGAGTGGATCGCGTCGGATCCGCCGCCGGACTCCGTTTCGAAGGCCGTGCACGAGCGGGCTCTCCATCAGCTCGGGACGCTCGGCGGGGGAAACCACTTCATCGAGGTCTGCGTGGACCGGGACGACGGAATGCTCTGGACCCTCCTCCACTCGGGCAGCCGGAACGTCGGAAAGACCGTGGCCGACGTCCACATGGCCCGCGCGAAGCGGGCGATGGGACGCGCGCTATCGCGGCTGCCGGATCCCGATCTCGCGTGGTTTTCCCGGGGGAGCGAAGACTTCGACGCGTACCAGGCGGACCGCGAGTGGTGCCAGGCCTACGCGCGCCAGAACCGGGCCATCATGACCTCGCGCCTCCTCCGCCAGCTGGCCTTCGCGCTCGGTTTCGAAGGGGACGTTGCGGAGCTCGGAATCACGGCCGCGATCGACTGCCACCACAACTACGTCGCCGAAGAAGTCCACTTCGGCGAACGGCTCTTCGTCACCCGGAAGGGCGCGATTCGCGCGGGCGCGGGGGAGCTCGGCATCGTGCCCGGCTCGATGGGAACCGGTTCCTTCATCGTCCGGGGTCTCGGCAACCCGGAGTCCTTCTCGAGCGCGCCGCACGGCGCCGGCCGGAGGATGTCGCGCGGCGAAGCGCGGCGCCGTTTCACGGCGGAGGACCTGGTCTCTCAGACGAGGGGCGTCGAGTGCCGGAAGGACGCGCGCGTCGTGGATGAGATTCCCGGAGCCTACAAGCCGCTCGAAGAAGTGCTGGAGAAGTCGCGCGACCTCGTCGAGCCGGTTGCCCGCCTTCAGCAGATTATTTGCGTGAAGGGATGAAAATGAGGCGGCTCGAAAGTTGAGTTAGGCTCGCGACAAGAAGGAGAGATGGACACCGAAACGGTCGAAGAGGTCAAAAGACATTTCAACGTCGTTGCCGAAGGATTGCGCGCGGACATCCGCGTCGTGATCGAAGGTGTATCGGCCAACACGGGCCGGCTCGAGAGGGTCGAAGTCCGGCTCGAGCGGGTGGAG
>JBKPMI010000400.1:0-8079 GCA_046732075.1 Acidobacteriota bacterium
TCCGCGGACGGATTCCGTAACTACCCCGTAACTACCCGATCTTGCTGATCAACGTGAACATCGGGAGGTACATGGCGATGACGATTCCTCCGATGATCACGCCGAGAATGAAGATCATGACGGGCTCCATCAACTTGACGAGCCCCTGGACGGCGACGTCGACCTCGTCCTCGTAGAAGTCGGCGATCTTGTTCAGCATGGCGTCCAGCGCGCCGGTCTGCTCGCCGACGCCGATCATCTGGACCACCATGTTCGGGAAGACGTTGGAGTCCTTGAGCGGCTCGACGATCGTCTTTCCCCCTTCGACGCTCTTGCGGGTTTCGAGGATCGCGTCTTCGACGATCGCGTTACCCGCGGTGCGGGCCGTGATGTCGAGGCTTTCGAGGATGGGCACACCCGAGGAAGTCAGGGTCGCGAGGGTCCGGCAGAACCGCGCCACCGCGATCTTGCGCAGAATCATTCCGAGAATCGGCGTCTTGAGGAGGAATCCGTCGATCACCCGGCGACCGCGGTAGGTCTTGTAGTAGCGGCGGATCCCGTAAGCGATCGCGCCGATCGCGATGACGATGAAGATGAAGTAGCGCGCCAGGAAGTTGGACGCCGCGATGACCACCCGCGTCGGGAAGGGGAGCTCGGCCCCGAGGCTGGTGAAGAGGGCGGCGAAGGTCGGAATGACCTTCAGCAGGATGACCGCGACGACGATGGCCGCAATCACGATGACGGCGGTCGGATAGATGAGCGCGGAGCGGACCTGGGAACGCAGCTTGACGGCCTTTTCGATGTAGACCGACAGCCGCTGGAGAATCGTGTCCAGGATACCGCCGGCCTCGCCGGCCGCGATCATGTTGACGTAGAGGTTGTCGAAAGCCTTCGGGTGCCGCCGCATCGCATCGGCGAGCGTCGAACCGGCCTCGACGTCCTGCCGCACCTGCAGGAGGATCTTCTGGAAGTTCTTGTGCTCCTGCTGGAGCGCCAGGATCTCGAGGCACTGCACGAGAGGAAGACCCGCGTCGATCATGACCGAGAACTGGCGGGTGAAGACCGCGAGGATCTTCGGCGGGACCTTGCGGCCCACCTTCGAGAGCGAGATCTCCTTGCCCCGCTCCCGGATCCCGGTGACGACGATGTTCTGCCGCCGGAGCTGAGCGAGAGCCAGCTCCTTCGAGTCGGCGACGAGAGCGCCCTCCTGGACCGACCCGGCGCGGTTGCGACCCTTCCAGGCGTAGCTCGGCACGTCAGCTCCTCTTGCCGGCGACGGCCGCCGTCGTGGGGACGTTCACTCCGGCGCCCCGGTTGATCAGCTCCTGCAGCTCGTCCGGGCTGGAGGAGCGCAGGAGCGCGGTCTCCAGGGTGATGAGCTTGCGGTGGTACAGGGTCGCCAGCGACTGGTTGAAGGTCTGCATCCCGAACTTGGACTGGCCGGCCTGCATCATCGAGTAGACCTGGTGGATCTTGTCCTCGCGGATCAGGTTCCGGATGGCGGCGTTCGGCACCAGGATCTCCATCGCCATGACGCGGCCCTTGCCGCTGGCGCGCTCGAGGAGCGCCTGGCACAGGATCCCCTCCAGGACGAACGAGAGCTGGGTCCGGATCTGGGTCTGCTGGTGGGCCGGGAACACGTCGATGATGCGATTGATGGAGGACGCCGCGCTGTTCGTGTGGAGGGTCGCCAGGGTGAGATGGCCCGTCTCCGCGATTCGCAGGGCGGACTCGATCGTCTCGAGGTCGCGCATTTCGCCGACGAGCACGACGTCCGGGTCTTCACGGAGAACCGACCGCAGTGCGTTCGGGAACGAGTGGGTGTCGGCGTGCAGCTCGCGCTGGTTGACGACGCACTTCTTGTGGGAGTGGAGGAACTCGATCGGATCCTCGATCGTGATGATGTGGAGCTGCTTTTCGCGGTTGATCTTGTCGACCATCGCCGCGAGCGTCGTCGTCTTGCCCGAACCCGTCGGGCCGGTGACCAGGATCAGCCCGCGCGGCTTCTCGCAGAGGAGCTCGACGACCGGCGGCAGGCCGAGCTCGCGGAATCCCAGGATCTGGTAGGGGATCTGACGGTAAACGCCTCCGACCGCGCCGCGCTGCATGAAGTTGTTGGCGCGGAAGCGCGCGAGTCCCTTGACGCCGAAGGAGAAGTCGAGCTCCAGGTTCTCCTCGAACCGGTGCTTCTGGTTGTCCGTCAGGACGGAGTAGGAAACCTGTTTTGTCTCCGCGACGGTCAGCGGCGGATAGGGCAGCGGAAGAAGCCGGCCGTCCAGCCGCACCATGGGTGGCGAGTTGGTGGTCAAATGGAGGTCGGAAGCCCCCATTTCGACCATCTGCTTCAAAAGCTGATGAAGAGTGGCTTCCCCTGCCATTTTTTGACGGCCCCCTTAGCGAGTTGTCTCGAACTTGGTCCTAGTTTAAGCCCGATCGCAGACGCCGGAGAAGGGGTTTCGGGGTTCGGCGGGCTCCCGGACCCACCTTTTCCGGCCTTTTTCCGGCCTCAGGCCACGGTCTCCCGCAGCACCTCTTCGAGCGTCGTGACGCCCTCCCGGATCTTGTGCAGACCGGCCGTGCGGAGCGTCACCATTCCCTCTTCGACCGCGCGGCGCTTCAACTCGATCGACGACGCCCCGGTCAGGATCATGTCCCGGATCTCGTCGGTGAAGAGGAGGACCTCGAAGAGCCCGATCCTCCCCCGGTAGCCGGTGTTCTTGCACGTCTCGCAGCCTCGGCCGCGCTTGACCTTCAGCGACTTGACCTCGTCCGGTGCGAAACCGACCTGGATGAGAGTCTGTGGCGAGGTGTCCATGTCCTCGGCGCACTGCGAACAGATCTTGCGGACCAGGCGCTGCGCCGCGATGCAGTTGACGGCGGTCGCCACCAGGAACGGCTCGATGCCCATGTTCATGAGGCGGTTCACGGTGGAGGGCGCGTCATTCGTGTGCAGCGTCGAGAGCACGAGGTGGCCGGTCAGCGCCGCCTTCACCGCGATCTCGGCGGTCTCGAAGTCGCGGATCTCGCCAACGAGAATGATGTCCGGGTCCTGCCGCAGGAAGGAGCGCATCGCGGACGCGAACGTCAAGCCGATCTGCTCCTTCATCTGGACCTGGTTGATCCCCGCCAGGTTGAACTCGATCGGGTCCTCGGCCGTGAGGATGTTCACCGTGGGGTCGTTCAGCTGCGCGATCGCGGAGTAGAGGGTGTTCGTCTTCCCGGACCCGGTCGGCCCGGTGACCATCACGATCCCGTACGGGCGGTCGATCGCGTCCTTGAACCGCCGCAGCGGCTCCTGGTCGAAGCCGAGCTGGGTCATGTCGAGCTGGAGCCGCGACTTGTCGAGGAGCCGCATGACGACCTTCTCGCCGAAGTGCGTGGGGACGACCGAGACGCGGAGGTCGAGGTCCCGCGTCCGCTCCTCGACCCGCAGGCGGATCTTGATGCGGCCGTCCTGCGGCAGGCGCTTCTCCGAGATGTCGAGCTTGGCCATGATCTTCAGGCGCGAGATGAGCGGGTCGCGCGTCCGCATCGGCAGGGCCATGATGTTGTGGAGGACTCCGTCGATGCGGAACCGGACGCGGAATTCCTTCTCGTACGGTTCGACGTGAATGTCCGACGCTCCCGCCTTCAACGCTTCGATCAGGATGAGGTTCGAGACCTTGATGATCGGCGCGGACTCCGAGGACTTGGCGAGATCGATGAGGTCGATCTCCTGTCCCTCTTCGCCCCGAACCACGTCGACGTCCCCGGCGTCGAAGCCGGTGATCTCGTCCATGTTGAACTCGGAGAGACCGACGCTCGCCATGTCGTCCATGGTCAGCGCCGAGCTCATGAGCTCGTCGATCGAGCCGTCGGAGGGGGCGGAGCCGGTGGTGGAACCCTTCGGGCGCTCCTTCAGGACGACCGACCGAGGCGTCCCGTAGTGCTTGTCGATGGCGCGCCGCAGCGAAGCCTCGGAGGCGACGACCGGCTCGACGTTGTAGCCCGTCATGAACTTGATGTCGTCCATGGCGAAGACATTCGTCGGATCGGACATCGCGATCGTGAGCGTCGCGCCGGTCTTGTTGACCGGCAGGACACCATATTTCCGGGCCACCTCGCCCGGGACGACCTTGATGATCGCGGGGTCGATTTCGAAGTGCGCGAGGTCGATCGAGGGCACGCCGAACTGCTGGGACAGGGTTTCCGTGATGTCCTGCTCGGACACCGCTCCGATCCGGATCAGGGCCTCCCCGAACTTGCCCCCCTCGGCCCGCTGGGACACCAGAGCGGCATCCACCTGCTCGGGCGTCACGAGCTTCGCCTTGACGAGGAGATCTCCGAGTTTTACCGCCATTGGGAAGTCATACAGGGTAAAGCTTTAGGGCGAATCTGTCAAAAGGGACGACAAAGAAAGAAGCCGCAGAGCTACTCTTTTTCGACCGACTTCAGCTTGCCGAGAAGCGTCCCGATCTTGAGCTTCGACTTCAACTGCACCGGCATCTTCCGTTCGTCGTCGGTCAGCCAGAGGAGGAGGTTCCGCCCTTTGCCGATCACGCCGTCGCTCTCGCTCTTCGGCTCGACGCGGATGGTCTTGAAGGTGCCGGCGGGCGTCGTGATCGTCTCGCGGCCCTGGACGATCACCGAGAGCGGGAAGAGGCGCTTCGACACCACTGTCAGAGGGATCGGCTCGCTCCGGGAGAGGTCGAGGAGCCGGATGTAGTAGACCGACGAGAGCGAATCGAGCGTGGACTCCTCGATTGCGATCGGCTTGCCGTCGAGAGTCGCGATCTTCTTGACGTAGTCGAACTCGATCAGGTCATCGCGGACCCGCTTGCCCTCGACGGTGTGCTTCTCGAAGCGCAGCGACCGGAAGGTCTTCGGATCGACCCAGGACGCCAGATAGTCGCGCACGAGGAAGATCTTCGACAGGAATTCTCCGGAGATCGCCGAAAGCTCGAACTTGTAGGCGGGGCGACCGTCGAGCTGGGTCTCCTTCGCCGAGAGGGTCAGCTCGCCGCCGGAGGCGCCCAGGACCGACATCGCGAAACGCAGGGTCTCGCCCACGAAGGGGGGACGCCCCTCGAGCTTCGGCTGCGCGGACGCCGCGGAAGAGAACGAGAGCGCGAGAAGAGCCGCCCGGACGAGACGAGCCGGTGTCAATCGCCGGAGAGAACGAGGATCGGCCGAAAATCGTTCCTTCGCCCGGACACTCCGCGCGGAAGCCGGGATCGCGTCAGGCCGCAAGCACCTCGAACGCCTTCCGGGCAACCTCCTCAGCCCCCGTCGTGGCGTCGTACCGGATCGCCGAGCGCGGGCTCCGGTACGGGCCGTTGCGGGCCGGATCCGTCGGCCCGAACAGGGCGAGCGTCCGCGTTCCGAGGGCGTCGGCCAGGTGAAGCGGACCGGTGTCGCCCGCGACGAAGAGCGACGACGCCGCGACGACGCGCGCGAGAGCCGGTATCGAGAGGAGAGGAAGCGTTCGCGCATGCGGGAGCATCGCGGACATCTTACGCGCCCGCTCTTGGTCGCCCGGTCCCCAGGAGACGACCGCCGAAAGACCGCGTTCCTGAGCGAGGAGCTCGGCGACCGCCGCGAAACGCGCCTCGCCCCAGGCCTTCTCGGGCCGCCCCGCTCCCGGGTGATAGATCGCGAACGGACGTTTCTGCGCCGCCAGGAACGCGTCCGCCTCGGGAGCCACCCGGGCGAGGAGGAAATCGGCTTCGGGTCGCCGCGGCCCGATCGCAATGCCCGCCGCCTCGGCGAGCGCGAGGTTGCGATCCACGACGTGACACCCGGGCCGGGGCCGCACCGGCAGGTCGCAGAGAATCGCGGAGGAGGGCTCCCGCCGGTCGCCCGCGGCGAATCCGACGACGGGCGCCCCGACGAGGCGGCCCAGAAGCGCCGACTTCCAGAGGCCCTGGACGTCGATGACGACGTCCGGCGAGAACTCCCGAAGGCGTTTCGAGAGCGACCGGATTTCGGCGGCGGTGCCGGGCGAGAAAAGGCCTCGCCTCCAGCGCTTCGTGTCCGCGGGGAAGACCCGGTCGACGTGCGGGTTGGCCTCGAGGAGCTCGCTGTACGCGGTCTCGGTCACCCAGGCCACCTCCGCGCCCGCGCGCCGCGCGTTCGCCGCGATCGGCAGGGTGTGAATGACATCGCCGAGCGACGAGAGGCGGACGATGAGGATCTTCACGGCTCGTTAAACGTTAAACGTCAAACGTTAAACGTAGAAGTCATGGCTCGTTTTACGTTTTACGTTTTACGTTTTACGTCTTACGGTTACGAGTCCGAATTCTTTCGAGCAGATCCGTCGTGGCGTGGTCTTTGGGGTCACCCACGATCACCGTTCTGCCACCATAGCCGGCCACGACTTCGCGCTCCGGGACGGACTCACTCGTGTAGTCGGTCCCCTTCGCGTGCACGTCGGGCCGCACCTCCTCGAGGAGACCGGCGGGCGAGTCCTCTTCGAAGACGACGACCGCGTCGACGCACCCGAGCGCCGCGACGATCTCGGCGCGCTCGCTCTCCGGCACGATCGGGCGGCCGCTCCCCTTGGAGCGGGCGACGGACGCATCGGAGTTGACGCCGACGAGGAGCCAGTCCGCCTCGCGCCGCGCGGCCTCGAGGTATCGGACGTGTCCCGCGTGGAGGAGGTCGAACGCGCCGTTGGCGAAGGCGATCCGCCTCCCGCTCTTTCTTTCCCGCGCTGCCGCCTCGACCGCCTCGGCGCGGGAGAGGACCTTGCCCGCGGAGGAGCGCGGAGCCGTCACGCCGTCAACGTTCGGTCCGACGCGATCGCGGTCTCGAGCTCCGCGGCCGACGCGGTCGCCGTGCCCATCTTCATCACGACGATACCCCCCGCGAAGTTCGCGAGAAGCGCGGCTTCGAGGGGCGTCGCGCCCGCCGCCATCGCGAGCGAGAAAGCCGCGAGGACCGTGTCTCCCGCGCCCGTCACGTCGGCGACCTGGTCGGTGCCGTAGACCGGGATCAACGTCGGCTCCGCGCCGCCGTCGAAGAGCGCCATGCCGCGGGAGCCGCGAGTCACGAGGAGCGTCGCGCACCCGATCCGCTGCCGCAGCCGGTTCCCGGCTTCCGCCAGCTTCTCGGGGGAGTCGCCGAGGCGCTCTCCGGCGGACTCCTCCAGCTCCTCTTCGTTCGGGGTCGCGGCATCCACGCCCCTGTAGCGCGCGAGCGAGTGCCGCGAGTCGAGGAGGAGCGCCGCTCCCGGCCGCAGCCGCTCGCGCAGCGGCGGGACGCTTTCGGGCGTGACCGCGCCGTAGCCGTAGTCGGAGAGTACGGCCGCGTCGACCGATCCCGCGACATCGCGGAGCGAGGCGGCGAGCTCCTTGCGCCACGGGCCATCCGCCGGAAGGTCCTCTTCCCGGTCGTAGCGGACCACCTGCTGCTTGATCGAATGGGCGCCGCCGGCGAGTACGCGGGTCTTGGTCGGAGTCCGGTAGCCCGGGACGCGGACGAGAGCGTCTGTCGTGATTTCGCGCTCGCCGAAGATTTCCAGCAGCCGCGATCCGGCGTCGTCGTCGCCGACGGCACCGACCGGCACCGGGATCCCTCCCAGGGCCCGGACGTTCGCGGCGGTGTTGCCGGCGGCGCCCGGCAGGCTCTCCTCCTTCCAGAACCGGAGGATGAGGACCGGGGCCTCGCGGCTGATCCGCTTGGGGTAGCCGAATACGAAGCGGTCGAGGACGTAGTCTCCGGCCACCAGCAGCCGCCGTCCGGCGAACGAGGAGACGAGCGCGCGCAGGCGCTCCTTCGAGGCCGGAAGTCCCATCGGCGCTATATAATGACGCGGTTTTCGGTCAACCGATGATCGACTCTCAGGTTCTCGTCCTGAACCGCGTCTTCCAGGCCGTGCACGTCACGTCCGTGCGGAAGGCTTTCTCCCTCTTCTACAAGGGGCACGTCCGCGCGGTGCTTCCGGACTACTCGACCTACGAGTTCGAGAACTGGTGCGACATCCCGGTTCAGCCGCAGGACGAGGTCGTGATGACGCCGTCCATGGCGATCCGCGTGCCCCGGGTCGTCGCGCTCAAGAGCTTCGATCGCCTTCCGCGGCAGGAGGTGAAGTTCTCCCGCCACAACATCTACCTGCGCGAT
>JBKPMI010000401.1:0-5153 GCA_046732075.1 Acidobacteriota bacterium
GCGCGGGGCCTTTTGCCTCGACGGTCACACCCGGAAGCGGGCCGCCCGCGTCATCGGTGACGACGCCGACGATCGATCCGGTGGTCTGCGCGAGCGAGACCGGTGCCGTCGCGAGGAGAACGAGGATGAGGACGCCGAGAAGCTTTCGCATTTGTTTCCTCCCTCGAGAGAGCCTTGGCGCGATCCTAGCCGATCCGGTGACCTTGTGGTAATACCCGCGACCGCATGACGATTTTCGGGCGCGACCGCGCGAAGGCACGACAAGCGGCTCCGCTGCGCCTGCACCTGGGCAGCGGACAGGCGCCGATCGCCGGCTGGGTCAACATCGACATCCAGGCGCTGCCCGGAGTCGATCGCGTGCTGGACGTGCGCCGCGGCCTGCCCTACGACGACGTCGCGTCGATCTACGGCGAGCACTTCCTGGAGCACCTGGAGCTCGTGGAGGGCCTCGCCTGCCTGGTCGAGTGCCGGCGCGCGCTCGCCGACGACGGCATCCTGCGGCTCTCGACGCCCAACCTCGACTGGGTCCTCGCGTCCCACTACCGCTACGGCCGCTGGGCGGAGGAGGGCGAGGCGGTCTCGGACTGCTTCCGGATGAACCGCGCTTTCCACGGCTGGGGACACCGGTTCCTCTACAACCGGCAGGCCCTCGACGCCGCGCTGCGCGCCGCGGGATTCGCGACGATCACGATGCACCGCTACGGGGAGAGCGACGTCCCGGAGCTCGCGGGGCTCGAGCGGCACGAGAGGTCGGGTGACACCGACGAGCTGCCGCACGTCCTCGTCGCGCAGGCGAGCGGACGGGCCGGGAGGGTTCCCATGCCGCGGGAGTTGCTGGAGGAGTACAGGCAGGCGCTCGAGGCGAGATAGCGGTCAGCTGTCAGTTCTCAGCCCGGCTTGATCGCCGTCGCACGCAGGTACTGAGTCCCCTCGCCGCGGATTTCGATGACCCGGAAGCCGATTCGCTCGAGCCGGCGCCGCAGCTCGGGTCCCGAGAACACCACACCGGACCAGGAGTCCGCGATCGAGCGCCGGAAGAAGTGGCGCGAGCGGCCGTCGACCTGCACCCGGAAGATCCCGCCCGGCGCGAGCACGCGGAACGCCTCGCGGAAGTAGCGCTCGGCGTAGGTCTTTCGCGGCAAGTGCTGGAACACGATGTGCGAGAACACGAAATCGAAGCCGGCGTCCGGCAGGAACTCGAGGCCGCCGTCGGTCTGCCGGAGCTCGACGTTCGGGAGATTCCGACAGGAGTCCCGGGCGCGGGCGAGCATCTCGGGGGAAACGTCCACTCCCACGACGCGGGCCACGCGGGGCGCGAGCGGCCGGATGAGCCGCCCGACCCCGCAGCCGATCTCGAGCACCCGCCAGCCGGACGGGACGTCGAGCCCGTCGAGCACGTGCACGGCGAGGTCCCGCTCCCCCGACGCGTCGAACGCCTCCGCCGAGCCGGCGTCCGTGGTGCACACGTAGAACCGCGCGTTCTCCCGGGCGCGCAGGTCCCAGTCCGCGCGCATCGACTCGCGCCGGCGGAGAAGCCGCGAGACGAGCGACCGCGTGAACGCGACGCCTTTTCTCAAGCCGTCTTCCGCCGGGAGATGGCGAGGCTCACTGCAGCCGCGAGGAGCGTCGCCCCGGACAGGAGCGCCCCCTCGCGAAAGCCGGGCGCGACGTACCGGAGATGCACGCGGTAATCCCCCGGCGGAAGAAGGAGTCCGAGGAAAGGACCGGGGACAGGGCCGACGGCCTTGCACCCGGCACATGTTTCGTTCGCGCGGCGGGTCGAAATCCGGCGGCCGGCCTCGTCGCGCGCGGTCCAGCCGCCGTCGTTCGTGAGGCTCGCAACCACCGGCGCCGGGGCGCCCGCCGGCACCGACGCGCGGAACGAGACCGTGTCGGTTGTTTCGGCGTACTCCGAGATCGCGGCGGGACCGACGACGCGCGGCAGCACCGACGCGTTCTCGAACAACGTTCCGTCCGCGCCGGAGTAGGCCGGCTGCCACTTCGGGCCGGGTGAGGCGCGGCCCGGCGCCGCGATCAGGTACTTCACGTTGAGGAAGTCGAGCGAGGGAGCGTTCACGTTCGCGATCTTCTTGAAGTAGTCGGCCGGGCGATAGCCGGCGGTCCGGTCGAGAAACTCCACGTAATCCCGGCGCTCCGCGGGGTCGTGCGTGCGGACGTCTTCGAGCCGAGCGAAGACGTTCGAACCCGGGAAGAGCGCGGTCCCCTCGCCGACGACGCGGAACGGCCTAGGCTGATTCCGGAGGAAGCGCAGCAGCGGCGTGTCCGGCGCGAGCTCCGCCGGCGGACCGAACCGCGTCAGCCGCTCTCCCTGGACGAAGAGCTCGACCGCCGCGACGGCCGCGACCGCCGCTACGAAAGCACGACCCGATGTCCCCGGCCGGAGCGCTCCGGCGAGTGCGTACGCCGCCAGCGCCGCGAGGACCAGGAGGAGCGCCTCCCGCTGCGACGCGAGGCCGCCCGCCGCGGCGTGTCGATCTCGAAAAATCCGGTCGACGGCGAGCGCGACGGCCGCCAGCGCGGCCGAGGTGAAGGCCGGCCAGAGCCGCGCCGAGCGCAGTTTTCCGAGGTCGGCCCGCAGCCGGTCGAGCTCGAACGCGGCGAGGGCCGGGCCGCAGATCGCGAGCCACGAGAGGAACCGGAGCGGAGACATCAGCCGCAGGAGCGGGACGTGTCGTGTGATCGCTCCGAAGGGCCAGAGGCCGATCGCGACCGCGACCCCGATGACGCCGGGGATCGCGAGCGCGAGCTCCTCGCGGCGGCGGGATGATCCCGGCCGGAAGACCAGGAGAACGCAGGCCCACGCGACGATTCCGAAATAGCCCAGCGCCATCTCCGGGAAGGGGCCGGCGCGCCCCGGGATCATCGGGGAGTCCACCAGGTCGCCGAAGACCCGGGGGAAGAATATCGGGACGAGCCCCGCGGGCCAGAAGCCGCGCTCCGCGACGCGAGCGGCCAGCGCGAATCGCTCGGACGCGAGGATCGCGAGCGCGTGCGGCAGGAGCGCGAACGCCGAGATCCCGACCGCGAAGAGCCCGGCCGCGAGGACGCGGACGATCCGCCGGGGCGCGTCCGGGAGCGTCCCGGTCAGCCCGCGGGCAAGAAGCCAGGTGAGCAGAAGGGCCGCCCCCGAGACGGCGCTCTCGACGTGCCCGGAGAGCGCCCAGAGCACGAACACTCCCGTCAGGAGGGCGAACGCGCGGACGTCCCTCTCTTTCCCGGAAGGGAGGCGCTCGCCGGCGAACAGCGCCCAGGGCCAGAGGCAGACGACGGACGCGATCGGGAAGAGGAGCCACGGCGTGATCGAGAGAGAGAACGCGAACGCGATCGCGCCGAAGAGCGCGGCGCCCCGGGAGACGCGCAGCTCCGAAAGCCAGAGCCACGTCCCCGAGAGCGCGAGGAGGAGCTTCAGCGCCCCCTGCAGCGTGAACGCCCGGCCGAGCGGGAGCGCGAGCGAGAGCAGCGTGAGCGGCGAATACGCCGCCGACTGGCCGTTCGCGGCGAGCGGACCGCCGCACGCGTTCCAGCGGTTGCGGTGCGGCCACTCCCGGGCGGACCATGCCTCCCGCACAGCCGCCTGCCACGGCGCGAGCTGCAGAGCCACGTCGATCAGGTTGGGGTTCCGCACGGCGACCGGACCCGGCGCCCGCCACGGAGTGAGCGTCCGGACGTGGTCGCCCGGAATCGGGGTCGTGTCTCCGGTGAAGCCCGGCAGGAGAAAGAGGAGCGGCAGGAGCGAGCACACGACGAGCGGCACGCGCGGAATCGAGCGGCGGACCCAGGCTGAGACGCCCGCCACGGCCGCGACCCCCACGCCGTAGAGCAGGAAAAGAATGAGCGACGTCATCCGGCCGGAAAAAGGCGAGAGTCGCCGCCCACGGGACCAGAATAGGACAGAACGGGCGGGGACCGCTCCAACGCCGGCGCCGCCCCAACCGTAAGATCGTCCGAGCCCGTCGATGCCGACCGCGATCCTGCTCGCTCTCCTCTACGCGGCCACGGCGTTTGCGGCCCGCGGCGCTGCGGCGCTCCTCGCGCGCCGGATCCCGATCCGGTTCTTCCTGGCGTTCCTCCTGCTGCCCGTCCTCTTCCTCCTTCCGGCGTTCACATCGAACCGGACGATCTTCCCGGTCGACCACGCGATGAGCCTGCCGCCGTGGAACGCCCTGCCGCACGCCCCGCCCGCGAACCCGAACCTGAACGACGTGGCGACCGAGATGGCCCCGTGGGCGAAGGCCGTCCGGATGGCGTGGAAGGAGGGGTCGCTCCCCTGGCGGAACCGGTGGAACGCGTGCGGCTCGCCGCTCGCCGCCAACGGGCAGTCGGGAGCCTTCTTCCCGCTGACGTTCCTGATGATGGCGCTGCCGCTCGCGAACGCGTTCAACTTCGCGGTTGCCGTCAAGCTCTTCCTCGCTCTCGCGGGGACGTGGCTCTGGCTCGCGGAGCTCGGCGTCTCCCGCACCGCGGCGCTCGTGGGCGCCGTGCTGTTCGGCTTTTCCTTCACGATGGTCCCGTGGCTGCTCTTTCCCCACACGTCCGTCATTCCGCTGTGGCCCTGGGCTCTCTTCGCGATCGAGCGCATGCGGGACCCCGCCGTGCGCCGCCGCGCCACGGTCGCCCTCGCCGTCGTTTTCGCGCTGGAGATACTCGCCGGACACCCCGAAAGTGTCGTGCTCGGCGCGCTGTTTACCGTCCTCTGGCTGAGCATGCGGGCTCTCGGCGGAGATATCGAGCGGCCGACGCGCCTTCTCGCGGGAATCCTCCTGGCGGCTCTCGTCGCCCTCGGATCGACGGCCTTCCTGGTCGTGCCGCAGCTCCTGGCGATCCGCGCTTCCAACCGCGCGGTGACGGCGCTCGAGTTCGCGCGCCACCTTCCCCTTTCCGCGCGGCCCCACGGCCCCGCCTGGCCGTGGGGCGCGGCGACTCCCTTTCTGCCCCGGTCGCTCGGCGACGCGATCTCGTCGCCGATGCTGCCGGTCGCCGCGGGGTCGTTCCCGGAGATGGCGCTCGCGCACTTCGGCGTCGCGGGATGGGCGTGCGCTCTCCTCATCCTGCGACGGGGAGCGCGCCGGCGAAAAGCGGAGCTCGCGCTCCTCGTTCCGCTCCTCGCCGGCTTCGCCACGGCGATCGCGCTC
>JBKPMI010000402.1:0-11448 GCA_046732075.1 Acidobacteriota bacterium
CGGGCCGAAGATCTCCTCGTGGCCGATCGTCATCGACGGCCGGACCTCGTCGAAGAGCGTGGGGCCGAGAAAGAATCCCTTGTCGCTGCCGTCGACCGATGCCTTGCGCCCGTCCACGACGAGTCGCGCACCCTCCTTCACGCCCCTGTCGATGTACCCGAGGACCTTCTCGCGGTGCTTCGCGCTGATGACGGGGCCCATCGACACCCCGCCGCGCATGCCGTCGCCGACCTTGAGCGCCGTCGCGGACGCCGCCATGCGGTCGCGCGCCTCTCCGTGCGCGTCGCCGACGGGAACGAGGATGCTCCCGGCCAGGCAACGCTCGCCGGCGCACCCGTAGAAGGACTCGGTGATGACGCCGATCGACCGATCCCAGTCGGCGTCGGGCATCACGACCACGAAGTTCTTGGCGCCTCCGAGCGCCTGGACCCTCTTCCCGGCGTGCGTCGCCCGCTGCCAGACGGCGCGGGCCACGGGCGTCGAGCCCACGAAGGAGACGGCGCGGATCTCGGGGTGATCGCAGATCGCCTCGACCACCTCGCGCCCCCCGTTGACCAGGTTCACCACGCCGGGCGGCAGGTCGCACTGCTCCAGCAGCCGGAAGATCAATCGCTGGGAGAGCGGAACTTGCTCGGACGGCTTCACGATGATGGTGTTGCCGGTCCCGACCGCGAACGGGAGGAACCAGAGCGGCACCATCGCCGGAAAGTTGAAGGGCGCGATCGCGGCGCAGACCCCGACGGGCTGTCGGATCACCTGGCAGTCGATGCCCGAGGAGATGTTCTCGAGTCCGTACCCCATCATGAGCGACGGCGAACCGCACGCGACCTCGACGCACTCGATCCCGCGGCGCACGCTGCCGCGCGACTCGTCGAGGGTCTTGCCGTGCTCGGTGGTGACGGTGCGCGCGAGCTCCTCGAAGTTCTCCTCGAGAAGCTGGCGGAGGCGGAAGAGCGAGCGGGACCGGACGACTGCCGGCGTGTCGCGCCAGGCCGGAAATGCCTTCTTCGCGGCCTGAACCGCGGCATCCAGGTCTTGTCCGGTCGAGAGCGGGGTCCGGGCGATCACCTCGCCGCGCGCCGGGTTGTAGACGTCCAGGAATTCGCGGGAGCGGCTCTCGACCCACTTTCCCCCGACGAAGTTCCGGAGGATCTCGGCTCCCCTCGACGAGCCGATCCCCGCGGCAGAGTCCGTAGCGCCTGCCGCGTCCGTGGCGACCGCCGAATCCGTCATACGGACCTCCGTGCCTCGTGTGAGGAAAGGCGAATACTATTCCCGGCCTCCGGGCCTCGCAAGCTGTTCACCGCTCGTATGTTGCGGCGAAGGGAGCGCTCCGCGATCCGCGAGGAGCGTGGCAGGCAATGTGCTAACCTGTACACCGTTCTCGTTCCGCTCGCTTTGCCAGACCCGATCTGACGAATTCCGAACGATAAGAAAACGGGAAGGCGCGACGCGCGCGGCGGCGGTTGCGTCCGGGAAACGCCGGGTTCTGGTCGGCTCTCCGGCAGGAGGAAGCGGATGAAACTGTACGTCGGCAATCTCTCTTATGCGACGACCGAGGACGACCTCCGTCAGCTCTTCGGCTCCTACGGCAGCCCCGATTCGGTCGCGGTCATTTCCGACCGCTCGACCGGTCGCTCGAAGGGCTTCGGGTTCGTCGAGTTCTCGAAAGACGAGGAAGCAAAGGCGGCGATGTCCGCCCTGAACGGCCGGGAGATCGACGGGCGGGCGCTGACGGTGTCCGAGGCTCGTCCCCGGACGGAGCCGAGCGGGAATCGGGGCGGCGGAGGCGGTGGCTACGGAAGAGGCGGCCGCTACTGAAAAAGACTCCGACCGAAACGACCGCGTTTCCCGTGCCCATCTCGCCTGTCCCGCCTCCGTGGAGCTGGAAGGTCCGCATCCTGCCTTCCGACGAGGGATCCTTCGAGTACATGGCGACGTTTTCCTTCTCGGGGTCGGACCGCCACGGGCTTCCGGCGGAGCGCCCCGTCCTCGATCCCCGCTATCTCTACGGGCAGGGCGACCTCGCGGTCTTCCTCGAGGACCTGGGAGCGGACTCCGGAGCCATCGGCGTGCTCCTGGAGGAGCTGAACGACCGCCCGAACGCCGAAATCGTCATCGAGATCGCCGACGAGGCGTTGAATCACCTCGGTCTCGGACAATCTCGACCTTTCTGAAGGACCGGACGCGCTCATGGAAAAACGAGAAAAAGACTGGACGAACATTCTGTTTCTGTCGCTGACCCCGGTGATCGGGATCTTCGGCACGCTCGCGTACTCGCTCAAGTTCGGCGTCCAGTGGTGGCAGCCCGTCCTGCTGCTCGTCTCCTACCTGCTGGTGGGCCTCTCCGTGACGGCGGGATATCACCGGCTGTTCGCGCACAAGGGCTACGAGAGCCATCCCCTCGTTCAGGCGTTTTTCCTCTTCTTCGGCGCGATGGCCATGCAGAACTCGGTTCTCAAGTGGTCGTCGGACCACCGGACACACCACAAGTACGTGGACAAGGACTGGGACCCGTACTCGATCAAGCGTGGCGGCCTCTCGGCCCACATCTTCTGGCTCTTCTACAAGGATCCGGATGGACGGAAGTTCGACAACGTGCCGGACCTCCTGAACAACCGGCTCGTGATGCTGCAGTACCGCTACGCCTCGTGGATCGGCATCCTGTTCGGGCTGGGGATTCCCACGCTCGTCGGGGCCGCGTTCGGCAGCCCGGTCGCCGGCCTCCTCTGGGGCGGATTCCTCCGAATCGTCATCATCCACCACACGACCTTCTTCGTGAATTCGATCGCGCACATCTACGGCTCTCAGCCCTATACCGACGAGAACTCCGCGCGCGACAACTGGATGCTCGCGTTCGTGACCAACGGCGAGGGCTTCCACAACTTCCACCACCGCTTCCCGACCGACTACCGGAATGGAATCCGCTGGTTCGACTGGGATCCGACGAAGTGGCTGATCCGGACGTTCGCTGCGTTCGGCCTGGCGCGGGATCTCCGATCCACGCCGCGGCCGATCATCGAGCGGGCGCGGCTGAAGATGGCCGCGATCGAGGTGCAGTCCCGGTTGCCGGGCGTCCCGACCGAGATCCGGGAGCTGGTCCGCGCGCGCCTGGATCGCGCCCATCAGCTGCTCGAGCGCGCCTCCGAACACTGGAATCGCGCGCAGGAGAAGAAGCGCGACTGGATCGAGAAGAGAACCTCGTCCGCCCGCGCCCGCAGCTGGAAGAAGAACCTCCGCGCGCAGAGAGGATGCCTGACGCGCGCTCGCGAGGAGTGGCGGAGCGCGCTCGCGATCCTTTCCCGCGGTCCCGAAGCGGCCTGACGGCGCGGGAGCCGGTAGCCGGTAGCCGAGGTGGCACAACCGGACGGGACGAACGTCCGCGCGATGCTCGAGATCGCGATCGAAGAGGCGAGGCTCGGGCTCTCGGAGGGCGGCATCCCGATCGGCGCGGCGCTCTTCGACGCCGACGGGCGAGTGCTCGGCCGCGGCCACAACCGCCGGCTCCAGGAGAACGACCCCTCCGTCCACGGCGAAACGGACGCCTTCCGCAAGGCGGGCCGGCAACGCGGCTACCGCGACAAGATCCTGGCGACGACGCTCGCCCCCTGCTGGTACTGCAGCGGGCTCATAAGACAGTTCGGGATCGGCCGGGTGGTGGTGGGTGAGTCGGTCAATTTCGCGGGCGGGCTCGAGTGGCTGCGGGAAAACGGCGTCGAAATCGTCGATCTGGCCTCGACCGAGTGCGTCGACTTGCTGGGCCGCTGGATTGCGGAGCACCCCGAAGTCTGGAGCGAAGACATCGGGCGGTAGGCGGTGTCGAATTTTGACTCGACCACCGCGAGAAATCGTCAGATCGCGCGTTTCAGCGGTAACGGTTTCCGCGTATCCCCTTTCCTTGCAACAGGATCGGCGCGGTGGCCCCGGGGAATGCGTCTTGCACTCTCTCGGAGATCACTCGAAAGCACGGTGATCAAAATGGCCGACCGCAGAACAGCCGAACGACTCATTGTCCCGGGGGAGACGCTCGAGCGGATCCCCATGCACGACGAGCCCGAAGAGCAGACGCAACCGATGCGCCTCTCCTTCCTGACACTGCTGGCGGACCGCGATCCCGCCGTCCAGGCCCGACTGAACCTGCGGCGGAGGCTGGCACTCGCCGAAGAGCTGCCGCAGGACGACCGGCCGACCGACCCGATGCTGGATTTCGAAAAGCCGGCCTGAAGCCGGCCTTCTTTCAACGGGGCGGCGAGGCCGCCGCCGCCGCGGTCGACGCGGCAGCCATCCGGAGCTTCTTTGCCCGCGACCGCTGGCGCAGCGCGACTGCCGAGAAGTACTCGGGAGTCGCGTCCGCGTCGATCACGGCGCCCCGCTTGACGCAGATGCGGTCCGGAATCTGCGCGTTCTTTCCGACGGCCGTGATCCCGGGACCCTCTCCTGCCTTCGGCCGCTGACCGACGCGCGCTCGCTTTCCGATCCGCACGCTCTTGTCGAGGATGGAACGATCGACCCGCGCTCCCTCCTCGACGACCGAGTCCGTGAGGATTACCGAGTCTCGGACCACCGCCTCCGGGCCGATCCAGACGCCCGGGGAGAGCACGCTTCTCTCGATGCGCGCGCCGGGCGAGATGACGCATCCGTCCGTGATCATGCTGTCCTTGACGATCGCGCCCTCCTGGATCGTCACGGGCGGCCGCTCCTCCGACTGCGTATGCACGACCCAGCGGCGGTCGTTCAGGTCGAGGGGCGGCGGGTGCTTCAGGAGATCCATGTGGGTCTGCCAGTACGCCTCGACTGTCCCGACGTCGACCCAGTAGCCCTCGAACGGGTACGCGAAAGCGCGCATCCCTCCGCCGACCATGCGCGGGATGATGTCCTTGCCGAAGTCGTGCGACGAGTCGCGCTTCTTGGCGTCCTCCGTCAGCATCTGGGCGAGGGTCTTCAGCCCGAAGACGTAGATCCCCATCGACGCGAGCGTTCCCGGCGGATCTGCCGGCTTCTCCACGAACTGCGTGATCTTCGAGTCCCCGTCGACCGCGAGGATTCCCATCCGCGTCGCTTCTTCGCGGGTGACGTTCAGCGTGCCGATCGTAACGTCCGCGTTCTGTTCGACGTGATAGGCGACCAGCGCCCCGTAGTTCATCTTGTAGATGTGGTCGCCGGCCAGGACGAGAACGAGGTCGGGACCACCCCGCTCGACGAACGAGAGGTTCTGATAGATCGCGTCGGCGGTGCCGCGGTACCAGTCGGTGTCCAGCCGTCCGCGATAGGGCTGGTACACGTGGACGCCCCCGGTGAATCCCCGGTCGAGGTCCCAGGGCCGACCCGCGCCGATGTGCTCGATCAACGAGTGCGGCCGGTACTGCGTCAGGATCATGATGTCGAAGATCCCGGAGTTCACGCAGTTGGAGAGCGTGAAGTCGATGATGCGGTACTTGCCGGCGAAGGGAACCGCGGGTTTCGCGCGCCGGTCGGTCAACACGCCCAGGCGCTGACCTTCTCCGCCGGCGAGGATCACGGCGCGCGTTTTCACGGTCGAGCTCCTCGCCGTCTCATACCCCCGCGCCGTTCCGGACGTAACCGACCGCCTCCCGGTAGAGGGCCTCGTACTGCGTCGCCGACCGATCCCACCCGAAATCCCTCCCCATTCCGCGCCGCTGGAGCTCGATCCATTCTTCGCGTTGAGCGTACACCCGGCGGGCGCGATCGAGCGCCTGGGCGAGCGAGCCGGAGTCGTATCCGTCGAACAGGATTCCGTTGCCTCCCGGGTCGCCCACATCCGTAATGGTGTCCGCGAGTCCCCCGGTCCGACGCGCGATCGGCACCGCGCCGTAACGCATCGCGATCATCTGCGTGAGTCCGCAGGGCTCGTAGCGTGACGGGATCAGGATCGCGTCCGCGCCGCCGTAGATCCGGCGGGAGTGTGGCGGATCGAATCGCAGTCGCACGCTGGCCCTTCCCGGGAAGCCGAGCTCCAGCGACGCCAGTCCGTGCTCGATTCCGGGGTCGCCGCTCCCGAGCGCGACGAACTGTCCTCCCGTTTCGATCCAGCGCGGCAGAACGGGAAGCGCGATATCGAATCCCTTCTGTCCGTCGAGCCGCGACACGACCCCGAGCAGGAACGCATGCGGGTCGAGTTGCAAACCCGTGTTTTCCTGGAGCGCAGTCTTGTTCGCCTGGCGGAGCTCGAGGCTCGTCTGGTCGAATGGCTGGAACAGGACGTCGTCGGTGGCGGGATTCCAGCTCTGCGTGTCGATGCCGTTCAAGACGCCATGGAGGCGGTCGCTCCGCGCGCGGAGCACGCCGTCGAAACCGTAGCCCCCTTCCGGCGTCTGGATTTCGCGGGCGTACGTCGGGCTCACGGTCGTCAACAGGTCGGCGGTCGCGAGACCCAGTCCGAGAAGAGCGTCCCGCGCTCCCTCCGGCAGCAATCCGAGCACGGGGCTCGGGGGAAGGCCGTACTCCGCGAGAAACCGTCCGGCTCCCAGGCCGGTGTACGGGAGATTGTGGATGGTGAAGACCGTCGCGCAGTCCCGGAAGAACCCGTCCGACGACCGGTGAAGCGCAACACGGTAGACGGCGGGTCCCGTGTGCCAGTCGTTGGCGTGCACGACGTCGGGTCGGAAGTCGAGAGCTCGGCAGGCTTCGAGGGCCGCGAGCGAGAAGAAAATGAACTTGGGACCGTCCTCCTCGATGGAGCCTCCGTAGATGCGGTGGTCCATCGGGATCGGCGGCCCCGTCACGAGGTAGACCGGCGGCCCGTCGGAGGTCGTCTCCCACAGCTGCGCAGGCTCAAAGCCGCCGGCGTGGGCGACGTCGAACCGTTCCCGGCGGCGGGGGCGGAACCGCTGCCAGTCGATCGCGCCGTAGCCGGGGATCACCGTCCGGACGTCGTGCCCGAGGAGTGCGAGCGCTCGCGGTAGTGAGCCGGCGACGTCCCCGAGGCCGCCGACCTTGACGAAGGGGGAGGCTTCCGCCGCGAGAAAAAGGATCTTCAAGGGGCGGAATTATGAGCTGGATCACCTGCCTTTCCGGGCCGGCGCGCTACAATTCCACCGTTCCGCCATGAGATATCCGGGCCCGGACGCCGGCGGCGAGAGCCGCCGTTGCGAGCAAGCGATGCTTACGACCGACCTGCCTCCCGAGGCAGACGGCCGGACTGCGCCGGATGTGCCCAACCGACGGGAAATGTTCTTTTTTGGAACGCTCACCGCGATGTCTCGGTTGTCGGGAGAGCCATGAAAGGTCTGAGCGTTCTGAGACAAGCCGGTTCTCTGCTCTCGGGCCGCCGCGCACGGACGATTCCCGCGGCGCTCGTCTTCCTCCTCGTTCTCGGAATTGCTCTCCCGAATTCTCCGGGTCGCGTGCGCTCCGCCGCGATCGCAATGGCGAACACGCGGAGCTCCGGGATCCTCGCCGGCGTCGAGAAGGACTACTGGGACTTCCTCCAGGACCGGAGCGTCGCGCTCCGCGTGCGGCTCGGGCTGCCGCTCCAGGAGCTGCCCGACCTCTCGGAGGGCCGCGCGCGCTCCGACGCGGCCTACGGCGCGGCGCTGCTGCAGAGGCTCCGTGGACTGCGAGAGCTCGAGCTCTCCCACGAGGAATCTCTTTCGCTCGCGATGCTCCGCGACGCCGCGCAGGAACTCTCCGACTCCCGGCGCGACTACTGGCTGACTTTTCCGGTGACGCCGTACGCGTCGCCGCTGCCCGAGATCCATCACGCGTTCCTGGGCTGGCGTTTCCGCACGCCGGAGGACCTGGACCGTTACACCGCGCTCCTGACGCGATATGCCGGTCTCGTCCGGCAGATGGAAGACAAGCTCCGCCTCCAGGCAAAGCGGGGAATCCGGCTGCCGAAGGCGGAGACGACTCTCGTCGCCGACATGCATCGCGCGACGATCGCGTCGCCGGCGGAGAGCATCTTCTTCGTCGCGCCCGAACGCCTGGCGCAGGAGCCCGAGCAGGATCGCACGCCGTTCACCCGGCGCGTCGAAGGACTGATCGCGACTCGCATCAACCCGGCGCTCGAGAGCCTGGCGTCCTACGTGGCCGGCGAGTACGCGGCGCAGGCGCCGCAGACCGTGGGCCTCTCCCAGTATCCGGGAGGCCGGGCGTACTACCGGCGGCTGGTGCGCTTCCACACGACGCTCGACGTGACGCCCGAGAAGGTCCACGAGCTCGGTTTGGCGGAGGTCGCCCGGCTGAACGCCGAGCTCGACGGCCTGCGCGAGGCGATCGGGTTCGAGGGAACGCCGGCCGAGTTCCGCCGCCACCTTCGGGCGGACCCGCGGTTCGTCCCGGCGTCGGCGGAGGAGATCGGAGATCGACTCCTCACCGCTCAGAAACGAATCGCGTCGAAGATCCCTCTCTTCTTCGGCAAGACTCCGTCGGCGCCGGCCGGGATCCGGCGCCTGTCTCCCGACCTCGAAGAGGCGGTCACCTACGGGTACTACCAACAGCCCACCGCGACCGACCCGCGCGGTTACTACTTCTACAACGGCTCGTCGCTCGGCAGCCGTTCGCTTCTCTCGGCGGCGGCGCTCATCTACCACGAGCTCGTTCCGGGCCATCACTTCCAGAAGTCGCTCCAGCTGGAGAACCCGGAGCTTCCCGGCTTCCGGCGGGAAGGGGGCTGGACGGCCTACACCGAAGGATGGGGGGAGTACGCCTCCTCGCTCGCCGGGGAGATGGGGATGTACGAGGATCCCTGGGACCGCGCCGGCCGAATCGGCATGGACCTCTTCCTCTCGTCACGCCTGGTCGTGGATACCGGAATGAATGCCCTCGGCTGGTCGCGGGCCCGCGCGATCGCTTTCATGAAGGAGAACACGCTCGAGTCCGACTCCCAGATCGCGACGGAGACGCTGCGCTACTCCTGCGACATCCCGGGCCAGGCGCTGGCGTACAAGATGGGCTCCGCGAAGATCCGGGAGCTGCGGGTGAAGTCGGAGCACGCTCTCGGGGCCGGCTTCGACGTGCGGCGATTCCACGATGCGGTGCTCGGCTCGGGACCGATGCCGCTCGGCGTGCTCGAGAGGCACGTCGACTGGTTCATCGAGAGCGAGAGGTCGCGGATCGCCAGCCGCTAGCGGAAGTCTGCGGTCCGGGCCTTGCAGGTCCGCGGGACGTGGTGGATCGCCGGATCTCTCGGATCGCACTCTCGGGAGCGCTCGTCTTCGCGCTCGCGTGCTCGATGTCCGCGGTTTTCGAGAAGCCGGAGCTCGAGTTCCGGGGAATCCGGATCGGCTCGATCGGACTCGGCGGCGCGTCGGTCGACGTCGTCGTGGACGTCTACAACCCGAACTCCTACCGGCTGGGCCTCGACCGCTTCACCTACGACCTGACGATCGAGAACGTCCGATTCGGAGTCGGGGAGATCGAGGCGCCAGTCTCGGTGGATGGGCGGAGCACGGCGACCGTGCGGCTGCCGCTCGACCTCGACTGGTCGCGGTTGGGCGACGTCGGCCGCCGGGTTCTGGACCGCGGCAGCGTCGAGTACGGAGTGTCGGGCGAGCTGACGATCGCGACGGGCTTCGGCCGCCGCCGCGTTCCCTACGCGAAGGCGGGGCGGCTCTCGATCCTCGGAAAGGGCGACCGTCAGTAGCCGACGGAGACCGCGACGCCGTTCTCGAACGTGATCTTCTTGCCGACGTTCCGGTAGATCCAGATCTCCTGCGGCGCTCCGGCGGCCGAAACTCCCGACGTCACCTCGTCCGGATCTCCCATCATCTGCCGGACCTCCGACGGGGTCATGTTCTCGTGCACGCGGCCGGCCTCGCGGGTGTTGTCGGACGCTTCGCGCCCCATCTGGTCCAGCTCCTGCTCCCGCACCTCCGACTTGTGCGCGGCGTCCCGCGCCCGCTCGACGGGCGCGCGCGGCGCCGGACCCGCGTCGTTTCCCCCGAGGAATCCACCGGCGGAGTGCTTGTAGAGCCAGATACCCGCGGCGACGACGATGACGAGAAGAATGAGCCGACTCATGGCCGTGTCTCCGTTCCCGGGCGCTCCGAGTAGGTCGGGAGAACGGTGCCCGAGGGAAAAGCGTTCATCTCCTGCTCGGATCCGAGCAGGTCTTTCAACGTGATCTTCCCGAGGACCTGGTCCACTGCGTTCTGAAGCATGCGCCACACCGAGCGGATCGAGCAATCCGGCAGGTGGGTGCAGAGCCGGCCGAGGCCGCCGTGCGTGTCGCAGAACGACGGTTCGTAGAGCCGGCCGCCGAGCACCGCGAGCACTTCCCCGACGTTGATCTCTCCGGTGGGACGGGAGAGCGCGTAGCCGCCGGACTGACCGCGCGTCGACGTCACGAAGCCGCCCTCCCGCAGCACGCGCATCATCTTCGCTGCGTTGGGCTCCGAGATTCCCTCGGCGCGCGAGAGCTCGGAAATCGAGACGCTTCCGGTGGTGCCTTCGCGCCCGACGCGCAGAAGACATCGGAGCCCGTACTCTTCCTGAGAGCTGAGCTTCATCGCGTCCCCCTCACATCATTCCGAGTTGCAGTTTCGCCGCGTCCGACATCATGCTCATGCTCCACGGCGGATCGAAGAGGACCTGAACGTCGGCCTCCCCGATTCCCGGCACGGTCAGGAGCTTCTGCCGGATGTCCTCCCGGAGCACGTCCCCCATCCCGCATCCCGGAGCGGTGAGCGTGAACCGGACCTCGACCTTGTTGCCCCCATCGGGCCGCGGCGTCAGCTCGACGCCGTAGACCAGACCCAGATCCACGATGTTGACCGGGATCTCCGGGTCGTAGCACGTGCGGAGCTGGTCCCAGCACAGCTCTTCGACCGGCTTCGCCGGACCCGTATCCCCGACGGCCTTCGACGCGACCTCCTCGCCGATCGCGTCGGCATCCTTGCCGTCGATCCGGGCGAGGTAGCCCATCGGGACCATCACCGTGTACGAACCGCCGAGCGACTGCGTGATCTGGAGACGCGTTCCCGCCGGAATCGTGAATTTCGTGCCGGCCGGGATCTCGCTCGCCTCGATGTCGCGCGTCGTCGTCGTCTCTTTCTGCGACCACATCTTCAGGCTCCTCCGCTCTCGGCCTTCGGACCCTCGGTGAGCTCGGTCGAGACCGTGGTCTCTTTCCCGGAAAGTGCGGCGCGGAGCGTGTGCCACGGAAGCGTCGCGCATTTGACGCGAACCGGGAACTCGCGCACGCCCGAGAAGACGGCGAGCTTGCCGAGCTCGGGAGATCCGGGTGTTCCCTCGCCGTCCGCGCCAGTGATGAGCTGGTGGAATCGCTGGAAAAGCCCCTCCGCCTCTTCCCGCGATTTCCCCTTCAGGGCCTCGGTCATCATCGACGCCGAAGCCGTCGAGATCGCGCAACCGGCCCCGCGGAAGCCCACGTCCTGGAGCCGATCGTTCTCCAGGCGGATGAAGACGGTCTCGCGGTCGCCGCAGAGCGGGTTGTAACCCTCGGCGCGGCGGTTCGCGCCGGCCGGC
>JBKPMI010000403.1:0-5339 GCA_046732075.1 Acidobacteriota bacterium
CTCTTGAAGAGAACGTGCGAAATCAGGACGAGCGCAGTCCGATCGTCGACGGCGTCGCAGATCCTCGCCTCGTCGACCGAGAGGCCGTCTCCCGCCGGAGAAGGAACGACTACGATCTCGGCGCCGAGGCGCGGCCCCAGCGACTCGCAGAGATACCGGACCGTCGGGAATTCTCCGTCGATGAGGACGATCCGGTTGCGGGGCGCCCGGAATTCAAACGAAGACAGGAGGATGGCCGCCGCCGTCGTGACGTTCGGGAGCATGGACACCGTGCCGGGGGGCGCCGCGATGAGCGGTGCGATTCCGTCGCCCACCGTGACCGACATGTCCCACCAGGAGTCCGCCCACGCCCGCACGCCGCGCGTTGCCCACGTCTCGGCGTACTCCTGCAACCGGCCGGCGGTGGCCCGGGGCATGGCACCGAGAGAGTTGGAGATGAGATAGGTGGCTTTCTCCAGGATCGGGAACTCCGCGCGGAAAACGAGGAGCGGGTCGGTGGTCATCGGACCCGCGCCCCGTTCTTGTAGACCGCCGCGATCCTCCGGACGTTTCGGACGTCCGCCAGCGGATCCGCCGAAAGAAGGAGGAAGTCCGCCCGCTTCCCGGCGGCGAGCGTGCCGCGGTCGCCGTCGATGCCGAGCGACGCGGCCGCCGTCCGCGTCCCTGCGCGGATCGCCTCCAGCGGCGACAGGCCCGCGCCGACGTAGAGGTCCATCTCGATGGAAACCCCGAGCCCCGGAAACGCCCACATGTCGGTGCCGAGCGCGACGGGTACCCCGGCGAAGTGCAGGCGGCGGATGTTCTCGCGCAGCGCCGGGAGATGCCGCCGGACGTTGTCGAAGTTCGGATAGCGCCGCCGGTAGCCGTCGGAATACGCGGGGTCCCTCAGCCGCGCGAGGGTATCGGCCGAAAGACCGCCAGGCGACGTGACGACCGGATCCGACAGAACGCGGTCGACGAAGGCGCGCGTGTCCGCGAGGAACTCGAAGATGTCGAGCGTCGGTACGTAGTAGACCGGCCGCTGCTTCATGACCGCGACGGTCGCGTCGTCGATCGGATCGAGCACGCCGTGCGCGAGCGCGGTGGCGCCGCCCGCGATCGCCTCCCTCGCGTCGGCGAGATTCGGGGCGTGCACGGAGGCGCGCAACCCGACCTTCCCTGCCTCCCCGAGGAGCGCCGCGGCAACCGGCGCGGTCATCCGGGGCAGCCGCGGGATCGGATCGCGGCACCACCCCATGTCGTCCAGCATGAGCTTGATCTCCGCGGCGCCGAGCTCCTTTGCTCGCCGCACCGCGGCGCGCGCGGCCGCGGGGGTCGCGGGATAACGGTCGACGTGCGCGTCGGCCGGCTCCCCCTGGTCCCACCAGCCCCCCTTCGTGGTGAAGATCGGCGCGGCGGGAAAGACGTCGGGGACGTCGGTCCGCGCTTTCGCGGCGGCGGCGAGAGCGTTCGCCGCGGCCACGTCCTCGGCCATCAGCCGCACGGACGTCACGCCCCAGCGGAGCATCTCCTTCAGGTCTTTATCCGACTCCGCGTGGACGTGCGCATCGACGAGGCCCGGCACGATCCACCGTCCCGCCGCGTCCTGCACGTCGGCGCCGGCGGGAAGCGCCGCGATCGCGTCGGGCGTCGCCACGCCGACGGAAACGATCCGGCCGTTCTCGACGACGAGCAGGGAGTTGGGCCGCGGCGCCGCGCCCGTTCCGTCGACGAGCGTCGCTCCGCGAAAAGCGAGAACCGCGGACAGGAGGGTCTTAACGGGCGACCGCTCCCTCTTTTTCGAGCTCTTCCTCCGGGATCTCGACGGGGTACACGCCGGTGAAGCACGCCGCGCACGTTGCCTGGAGCGGACGGCCGAACGCCTCGAGCATCCCCTCGGCCGAGAGGTAGCCGAGTGTGTCGGCCTCGATGAAGCGCCGGATCTCCTCGACCGACTGGTTTGCCGCGATCAGCTCGCCCCGGGTGGGAGTGTCGATGCCGTAGTGGCACGTCGCGGTCGTGGGAGGCGAGGAGACGCGCATGTGGATCTCACTCGTGCCCGCGTCGCGCAGCATCCGGACGATCTTCCGGGACGTGGTCCCGCGGACGATCGAGTCGTCGACCAGCACGATCCGCTTGCCTTCGACGACCTCGCGGACCGGGTTCAGCTTCACCTTCACCCCGAAGTGGCGGATCGCGTTCTTCGGCTCGATGAAGGTGCGGCCCACGTAGTGGTTTCGAACGAGACCCAGGGCGAACGGAATTTCGGACTCCCGCGCGTAGCCGAGCGCCGCGTACATGCCGGAGTCGGGTACGGGGATCACGACGTCCGCGTCGGCGGGATGCTCCCGGGCGAGGCGCGCGCCGAACGCGTGCCGGGACGCGGCCACGCTCTTCCCGAACACTCTCGAGTCGGGGCGGGAAAAGTACACGTGCTCGAAGATGCACGGCGTCGAGTTGGCGAGCGCGAAGCGGCGTGAGGAAAACCCATCCCGAGAGAGGCGCACGATTTCGCCCGGCTCGACGTCCCGTTCGAAGCGGGCGCCGATCAGGTCGAAGGCGCAGGTCTCCGACGCGACGACCGGAGATCCCTCTCGGGTTCCCAGCGAGAGCGGCCGGATGCCGTTCGGATCGCGCACCGCAAAAATCCCCTCGCGCGAGAGCACCAGGATGGAGTAGGCGCCCCGGACCTCGAGGAGGGCCTCCGCCAGCGCCGACGGAAGGTCCGCGGCCCGCGACCGGGCGACGAGGTGGAGGATGACCTCCGAGTCCGAGGTCGTCGTGAAAAGTGCGCCGGACTCCTCGAGACCCTTCCGGATCTCGCGGGCATTGACGAGGTTGCCGTTGTGAGCGAGCGCGAGCGGGCCCCGGCCGGTGGCGAAGACGATGGGCTGGGCGTTGGCAAGGAGCGACGCCCCCGCGGTCGAGTAGCGGACGTGCCCGATCGCGGTCCGGCCCGGGAGCCGGGCGAGACGCGTCTCGTCGAAGACGTCGGCGACGTAGCCCATCTCCCGCTCGATGAACATCTTGTCGCCGTCGAGCGTGGCGATCCCGGCGGATTCCTGGCCCCGGTGCTGGAGGGCGTAGAGACCGAGGTACGCGATGTTCGCGGCGTCCTGCGAGTCGGCAATCCCGAAGATGCCGCACTCGTCATGAAAGCCGCCTTCGATCTCCACTCCGGAGATGTTAACGCGCCGGCGGGGCGTTTTGTGCCCCGATCGCGAGAGATCGGCGAATCACGATCTCCAGTCCGCGAAGATGCGCGCTTTTCGAGCCGCGCTCCAGGCGTCCGCCTTCACCTTCGTCGTCAGAGTCAGCTCCATTCCGTGCGCGCCCGGCGGAAGAACGCGGGTCGTCGAAAAAACCTCGAGCTGTTTCCCGCTTTCGTCCAGGAGCCGGACGGCGACCTCGACGCGGTGCGCTTGCCCGTCGGTGTTCGACCCAATGAAGACCCAGTCCACTACGACCGGATCGGCCGCCGCGTCTTTCACCTGCAGCGTGACGGAGTCGATCGACGCCACGAAACGCGCCCGGTACTCGAGTTTTTCGAGCGGCGTCTTCTCACCCGCCGCGGGGACGGGGATCGTGGTCTCGGAGTGCTGCATGAGCGCGGCGAACGCTGCGGCGGCGACGAAGGAGAAGGCGAGGGCGGAGGGGAAAAGCTGCCCGCGGGTGGCCATGCGACCTCCTTTCAGTGTTGGACCAATCATAGCTTTGCGCCTTTCTCTTCCAGCCGAGCGAGCTGCCTTTCGTGCAGACGCGTCAGCAGGATCTGCGAAGCCACCGCCCCGATGAGCGCCAGAAACATGTCCCACTGCGTGTCCCAGACGTCCCCCTGGGTCCCCAGGAACGCCGTCGCCGCGGAACCGGAGAAGAGCGCGGTCCACCACTCCACGAACTCGTACGTCGCGCTGATCGCCAGGCACACCGACGTGGTCAGGAAGAAGAGCCAGCCCCCTCGGGGGAGAGGCGTCTTCCGGCGCAGGACCTCGCGCACGAGGATCGCGGGAACGAATCCCTGCATGAGGTGGCCGATCCGGTCGTAGTGATTGCGGGAGAACCCGAAGAGGTCCCGGATCCAGAAGCCGAGCGGCACCTCGGCGTAGGTGTAGTGCCCCCCGACCATCAGCACGATCGCGTGGAGAGCGATCAGCCGGTAGGCGAGCGGCGTCAGCGGGAACCGCCTCCCGGTGAGCACGAGAATCGGCGCGGCCACCAGGATCGGAGCGACCTCCAGGAACCAGGTGTACCGGTCCTTCGGGTGGATGCCCGAAAGGATCAGGAGAATGGCGGTCAAAGCGAGCAGGAGGATGGGCTCACGCCGGCGGCCGCCGGCCGGGACCGGGGGACGGGATCCGACGGAGCCGCCCGAGTCGCTCAGGTCTCCAAGATATCGAAATGGGCTGGCACGCGCCGTGCTGTTCCGTCTCCCGTCATGGGAAATCGGGTATCCGGCCGGACCAGGCTGTTGGCGACCGCCGCCGTGCTCCTCGCCGCCGCGGGCGCGGGGGGCTGCAGTTCGTCGGACTACGCCCGCCGGACCGCTGATGACGCGCGGATCTCACAGCTCGTCGAGCGCCAGCTCGCGACGACCTCCGAGCTCTCCGGGTCGTCGGTCCAGGCCCGCTCCCACTGGGGCGTCGTCGCTCTCCTCGGAGAGGTGCCGGAGGAGCAACAGAAGCGCGCGGCGGGGCAGATTGCAGTCGCGGTCCCCGGCGTCAAGCGCGTGAACAATCTCATCCTGGTTGTGAAGGGAGATTCGCAGGCCGAGGGATCCCCCCTGCCCGCGGACTCCCTGCTTATTGCCCGGACCCCCTGAGGTCCGGAGGAGGACGCATCATGGTCAAACGTTTCCCCGGGATCCTGGGCCTCGCCGCCGCCGTCGTACTCATTTCCTTCGTCGCGGGCTGCTCGACCACGAAGTCGCCGGGAAGGCAGATCGACGACGCGGCGATCAAGACTGCCGTGAAGGCGAAACTGACGGCCGAACGCTTCTCGAACATCGTCAACGTCGACGTCAACGTCACGAACGGCGTCGTGACGCTCTCCGGCGAGGTGCCGAACGCGGGCGTCGCGGCAGACGCGGTCGCCGAGGCGCGCACCGTCGACGGAGTCAAGTCGGTCACAAACAACCTCCAGGTGAAGAGCCCGCCCAGCAACTGACGTTGACGGGCGGTGGCCGGAGCCGATTCGGCGACCGGCAGCCGTAGAGAAAGACAGACAGCAGACCCTGTGTCTGCTGTCTTTTTTTTGGCCCTTCCACGCTCCCGGCTTCGATAGATTCCGCGCGTGCCCACCTGGAAGCTCACGCTCGAGTACGACGGCACGCGATATCGGGGCTGGCAGGCGCAGGCCAATAC
>JBKPMI010000404.1:0-2825 GCA_046732075.1 Acidobacteriota bacterium
GTCGTGTACCGCGATCCGCTGGCGCCGCTCTTCGCCGGCGGAAAGCTGCCGGCGTCGCTCGCCTACTCGGTCGTCTCGGTTCGCCGGAGCGGGGAGCGCAGCCCGCTGTCGAACATCGTCGGGTTCTCGCCGGCGGTTCCGCCCGGCCCGCCGACGATCGTTCGCGTCACGGCGGAGCAGGGGCGCGTCTGCCTCGAGTGGACCCCTCCGGAGAAAGACGTGATCGGCCAGCCGTCCGCGATCGGCGGATATCGTGTTTATCGACGGGCGCTGCCGGAGGAGGAGTACGACGCGCCGCTGAACGCCGATCTGTTCCCGGGGACGAACTTCGTCGACACGGCGCCGCCGCCCGGCGCCGCGCTCGTCTACACGGTGCGCGCGACGCTTCCCGGAAAACCGAAGGTCGAGGGGGTTCCGGCAGACGAGGCCGGGGTCGACAACCGCGACCTCTTCCCGCCGGCCGCGCCGGCGCGCCTGGACGTCCTCCCCGAGGTTGGCGGCGTGCGGCTGATCTGGGATCCCGTCGCGGCGCCCGATCTCGCGGGCTACGTCGTCTATCGCGCGGACACCGAGGGCGGCACGCCCGTGCGGCTGACCGAGAAGCCGATCGCCGACGCGTTCTACACGGACACGACCGTGCAGCCGCGCCGCCGATACCGGTACACGGTCGTCGCCGTGGACGCGGCGGGGAACGCGAGCCCTCCGTCGCCCGAGGCCGTCGCGGAAACTTTGTAGACTCCCGGCGATGTCGCTGCCCGATCGGTTCGTCAAGATGGCGGGAGGGGGCAACGACTTCCTCCTGTTCGAGGCGGACGGCCGCCGGCTCTCCGACGAGGACTCGCTCCGGCTGTCGCGTGTGTGCCGACGTGGTCTCTCGGTCGGCGCCGACGGCGCGCTCTTCGTCTCGGGCGGCGGAAACGGCCGGGTCCGGCTCGACTACTACAACGCGGACGGAGGCCTCGCGTCGTTCTGCGCGAACGGCACGCGCTGCGCGGCGCGCTATGCGGTCACGCGACGCCTGGTCGCGGACTCCGAGCTCGTCCTGAAGACGGGCTGGGGTGAGATCGGCGCGCGCGTCCAAGGGGAGTCGGTCACGCTCGCGCTGCCCGAGGTTCTCGCGCCGGGCGAGCCCATCCTGCTCGACCCGCAAAATCCCGACCGCTACCCGACGGTGGGACTGGCCGCCGACGGAACCCCCATCCACGTCGGCGTTCCGCACCTCGTGATCTTCGTCCAGGACGATCTCGCGACGCTGCCGATCGAACGCCTGGGGCCGCCGCTGCGCCGCCACCCGCTCCTGCCCGAGGGCGCGAACGTCAATTTCGTCCGCGTCGACGCTCCCGGACGGCTCCAGATCCGGACCTGGGAGCGCGGCGTCGAAGCCGAAACGCTCTCGTGCGGCTCGGGCGTCGTGGCGTCGGCTCTGGTCGCGGCGCTTCGCGGACACACCGGGCTGCCCGTCGTCTGCGGGACGAAGAGCGGCGTCGACCTCACCGTGAGCGCGGTCCCGGGCGGCGAGCGCTTCACGGCGATCACGCTCTCCGGCGACGCGCGCGAGATCTTCTCCGGGATATTGACCGAAGAGGCGTGGCGGGAGTGAGCTCCTGAAGACGATCCCGTTCGACTCGGCGGAGGCGCCGCCGCGGCCGTCGAAGATCGTGGCGGTCGGCCGCAACTACCGCGAGCACGCGGCGGAGCTCGGCAACGCCGTCCCGGACGCGGAGCCGCTCCTCTTCCTGAAGGCGCCGTCGTCGCTGGTGATCGACGGCAGCGACATCGTGCTGCCGCCGGAGTCCGCGCGCGTGGATTACGAGGGGGAGCTGGCTCTCGTCATCGGCCTCCGCGTGAAGCGCTGGCCGCAGGAGCGGTGGCTCGACGCGCTCGCCGGAGTCTGCTGCGCGAACGACGTGACCGCGCGGGATCTCCAGAAGAAGGACGGCCAGTTCGCGCGGGCGAAGTCGTTCGACACGTTCTGCCCGATCGGACCCGCGATCGTGACCGGGATCGATCCGTCCGACCTCGCGCTGGAAACGCGCGTCAATGGCGCGGTCCGACAGTCGTCGCGGACGTCGCAGATGGTGTTCTCGCCGGCTTTCCTCGTCGCCTACATCTCGCGGATGATGACGCTCCTGCCGGGCGACCTGATCCTGACCGGCACGCCCGCGGGCATCGGCGCGCTCTCCGCCGGCGACCGCGTGGAGGTCGAGATCGAGGGCGTCGGCGTGCTCGCCAACCGCGTCGCCGCGCCGGATGCCGGCTCGGAATAACGCAACCAAACGGTTGCATATCGCGGCGGAGGCACTCCTCCTCGCCGTCGTGGCCGTCTCGATGGCCGCGACGCTTCCGCCCGCGGATCTCGCGACCCGGTGGAATCGCCTGGTGCGCTCGCTCGCCGGCGACCGGATCCGGCCCGCGCAGGGAACCGGGTTCTGGTTCGATCGCGACTACAGCGTATTCTTAGACGAGGTCGGCCGGCGCACGCCGGTCTCGTCGACGGTCTCGGTGATCGCGCCCGCCTGGCCCGACGTCTACACGTACCAGGCGGTCTACCAGCTCGCGCCGCGCCGCGTCGTGGACTCCCGCCGCGCGGCCGAGGCGGACTACGTCGCGGCGTACCGGATCGACGCACGCGGCGCGCCCGGCGCAGTCGCGATTCCGCACGGGACCCTTTCCCGCTCGCGCCGATGACGTTCCCCGCGGCGCTCGCCGGGGTTCTCGTCGGAGTCCTCGCCGCGGGCGCTGTCGGCTTCTGCGTCGCGCGTTTCTTCACGGGCGGGCTCGCGCGGACGGAGATCGTCGCGTGGAGCTTCGCGACGGGACTCCTC
>JBKPMI010000405.1:0-2013 GCA_046732075.1 Acidobacteriota bacterium
GACGCAGGCCACGGGCGGAAGAGACACGGCTTACGCGAGGGCGGAGACCGATTCGCGGAAATCAGGAGATCCCTCGACTGGAAAACCGTGGTCTGTCCCCGATTTTCGCGATTGAGGACTGACGGCGTCCCGGACGTGGAGCGACAGCGTTGCGCCGCCGCGCGCGGAGCCGCGCAGCTCCCTGTCGCGGTCGAGCGTGAGCCGCGCGTCGACGCCGGCGAGGAGGCGCGGGGCCGCGCCGCCGCCCAGCCAGGCGAACCGCGCGTCGTCCATCCTGACCACCGCGCCGGCGGCGAACCCGCTCACGCGATACGGCGTCGCGAGAAGGAGCGCCGCCCCCTCGACCTCCGCCGCGCGCGCCAGGCGCACCCACGCGGCTTCCGGGGCGGCGCCCCGGAGCGGCGGCAGCCCCAGATCCACCGCGACCAGCGGGAAGCCGGTCGATAGGAGCATCTCCGCGGCGGCGAGCGCCTCCTTCACGCGGCGCGGGCGCGTCCAGAGGAGCCGCTCGATCTCGACGCCCGCCTCGAGCGCGGCCTGCGGATCGAGAGAGCTTCCGCGGTCCACGAGCGCCGCTGCCTCGCCGGCGGACGTCGCGGACGCGAGCGCCGCGAGCACCACGGAGAAGCGGCCGCTCGACCGGCGCCCGACGAGCTCCGTCAGTCGGCCGCGCGGCAGCCCTCCCGAGATCAGGCGGTCGAGGGGCTCGATCCCCGTCGGCAGATGCGCCACCGCGGCGGATCGCGATGGCAGCGCGGACGCGACGTGCAGCTTCGCGCCGGGTCCCGAGAGAAGCGCCAGGCCCACCCGCTTTTCGGTGAATCCGGTTCCCGCGAGGAGGCGCTCCAGGGCGCGAGCTTCGGAAGCCGCCATGCGAGCAACGCTAAGGCGTAAATAGAGCGTAAGTCAAGGCGTCCAATTTTCCCGTGAGATCGTGAGCCCGACTGTTAAGCTTCCTTGACATTCTGACAAGAAAGCATTACAACGGTGCTGCAGCAAGGAGGTTGACCCATGACGCCGATCGAATCCACTCTCGCACCCCGGGCGGACCGCTTCGAGTTCACCGCGTGCGGTCCGACCGCGAAGCTGTCGCAACAGGCGCTGCGCGACGTCTCCCTCCTCTATATGGGCGTCGTCGCGATCCCGCTCCTCGTCAAGCTCTGGACCCGGGCGCAGACGCGACCCGGTCTCGAACCGTGGACCGGCTCCCTCCTTCTCACCGGCGCGCTCGTCGCCGCCGGACTGGTCGCCTTCCTCTTCTGGCGGCTGGCCCGACGCGGGGACTACTGGGCTCTGTTCCTGGGGGGCGGGGTCGCATTCCTCTCCTTCTTTCGCTTCGACAAGGCGCCGCTCGCGGCCGGCACCTTTCTCGAGAAACCGCTCATCCTGATCCCGCTCGTCCCGGCGGCGCTGACCATCTGGGCGTTCCTGAAAATGGTGCTCAACACGGACGAGCTCCAGCGGCGGATCCTGTACCAGGCGCTCACGGTCGGATTCGGCGTGACCTTCGCCGCGACGCTCGTCTATTCCGTGCTCGAAGACCTGGGACTTCCCCACGTCAGCGCGGTCTGGTGGTGGGGCACGCTCGCCCTCTCGTGGGTCGTGGGCCTCGCGATTTCCTCCCGGCGCTACCGGTGAAGAACTCGCTGCGCGTCCTGCGCGCCGAGAGGGACTGGTCTCAGGCGGAGCTCGCCGACCGACTCGGAGTTTCGCGCCAGACGGTCAACGCGATCGAAACCGACAAGTACGACCCCAGTCTCCCCCTCGCGTTCGGGATCGCGCGGCTCTTCGACCGGCTGATCGAGGAGGTCTTCGACCCGGAAACCGAGCCGCTCGAGCGCCGGAGGCCGGCGTAGGAGCTTCTCCCGAACCCGACGCTACCGGCGATTGCGCTGGCGGGGCGCCGGACCCGGCGGCGCGGGAAGGTTTGCGGTCGCGGTCGAGCCCGTATGGCGGAGGATCCGGAAGATCACCGAGGCGGGTCCGATCGTGATGACGTCCTTGTCCGCGAGC
>JBKPMI010000406.1:0-2262 GCA_046732075.1 Acidobacteriota bacterium
CGGTTCCCATGAGGAGGGTCCGGCGCCGCTGCCGGACGAG
Organism: Acidobacteriota bacterium; assembly: GCA_046732075.1. Lineage (GTDB taxonomy): Bacteria > Acidobacteriota > Thermoanaerobaculia > UBA5066 > Gp7-AA6 > Gp7-AA6. The sequence goes on from JBKPMI010000406.1 coordinate 41, forward strand.
GTTGCGCCAGGCGAGCGCGAAGGAGCTCACGGCTCGCGGATCTCGTCCGACTGGACGCGGCCGTCGTGGAGCGAGACGACGCGGCGCGCCCGGGCCACGACGCGGGGGTCATGGGTCGCGAAGAGAAACGCGACGCCGCTCTCCTCGTTCAGCGCGCGCATGAGATCGAGAATCTCGTCCGCGGTCTTCGAGTCGAGATTCGCGGTGGGCTCGTCCGCGAACACGACGGCGGGCCGGTTCGCCAGCGCCCGGGCGATGGCGACCCTCTGCCGCTGACCGCCCGACAGGAGATCCGGCCGCACGTCGGCCTTGTCGGCCAGGCCCACCTCGGCGAGGAGCTCCCCGGCGCGGGCGCTCCGCTCGCTCGCCGTCTTTCCGGCGAGACCCACCGGGTACGCCACGTTTTCCCGGGCGGACAGGACCGGGATCAGGTTGAACGTCTGGAACACGAACCCGAAGCGGTCCCGGCGGAGGTCGGACCTCGCGTTCTCCGACAGCTCCGTCGCGCGCTCTTCCTCGAAGCGAATCTCTCCGGAGTCCGGAACGTCCAGGAGACCGAGGAGGTTCAGGAGCGTCGTCTTGCCGGAGCCGCTGGGACCCTGGATTGCGACGAACTCCCCCGCCCGGACCTCGAGCGAGACGTCGCGGATCGCGGGGACGAGGCCGGCGCCCAGACGGTAGGAACGGGAGACCGATCGCGCGGAGAGGAGAATCGGTCGGTCGGTCGCCCCCAAAACGATGCGGAGTCTAGCCCGAGTCCGGGAACTTCACTCCGCCAGAAAGTACTGGATGGTGGTCACGACCCGGACTTTCTTGAACTCGGGCGAGAACGCATCCCGGTCCTGAATGTCGAAGTAGCCCTGCTGCGCGTTGCGGATCCCCCCGACCCGGCTGTTCGAGTCGTGGGCGAACTGCTCGGCGGCCTTGCGCGCGTCCTTCGTCGCCTCCGCGATCATGGCAGGCTTGATCTCGTCGAGCGCGGTGTAGAGGAAGGTGGTGGTGTACTCGTAGCTCCGGACGAGGGCGACGTCCTCGCGGATCAGGTCGCCGGAGCGCTGGATCGCGGACTTGACCGCCTCGACCCGCGGCGATCGGAGCGTCATCGTCTGCTCCGCCACGTAGCGGTCGATCGGCCGGTCGGCTCGCGCGCGTCCCTCCTGGGCCTCCCGGTCGGTCACCCGCGGCGACGAAAGCGTGTAGTCGGTGGCCGGAAATCCCTTCTCCTGCAGGAACGCCGCAATCTTCTTCGCGCTCGAGTCCAGGCTTGCCTGCACGCCCGCGAGGTCGTTCCCCGTGGCGTTGAAGACGATCGGCCACATCGCGAGGTTCGCTTTCACCTCCCGCTCGGAGAAGCCCCGCACCGTCACGTATCGGTCGGAGGCGCGCGCCGCGTAGAGGCCGCGGCCGACGAGGTATCCCCCGGCCGTGAGACCGATCGCGAGAAGGAGAGCGGCGACCGCACCGTTGCGCATCGCGCGGGATCATAGCGCCGCGGCGGAGCGGGAAAAGAAGAGGCCGCTCCCCGCGGAGCGGCCCCGTCGAAAGCGAAAAGGCGGCGTTACTTCCGGGCGGCGGCCGGGGTATCCGCCGGATTGGCGTAGGTCAGCTGAAACGGCCCCATGCCGTGGACCTGGACTTCGGTGTCGCCCGTGAACCACGCGTAGTGGTTCATCTTCGGCGGCAGCGAGGCGAAGCCGCCGGCGCCGAGCGCCGTGCCCTTCGACTCGTCCAGCTTGTCTCCCATGCCGACGTGAAACGTCCCCGAGACTACGGTCACGTTCTCGGTCGTGGGATGCCAGTGCGCCGGGATCTTGTAGCCGTCACCGGCCTTCAGGCGAACCGTGTAGGGCCCTGTCTTGCCGGGATCCCCCTCGATCACGGCCATCTTCGCGCCGGGGGGAAAAATCGCCGGAGCGTCTCCCCACTTCATGTCGGCGGGCGCCGTCATGATCGCCATCGCGGCCATCTTCTTGTCCGCCGCCGCCGGTTCGTCCCGCGCGACGGCGCGCGAGGCCACGACCGCGCTCGCGCAAACGACCGCCGCAATCACCAATTTCCTGTTCATCGGAATCTCCTTCCTCGCTGTTACTTCTTGCAGGTCGTTTCCCACAGGTCGGCCCACTTGCCGTCGGCCGCCTGGATGCTTCCCTTGTAGACCACCTCGTGGTCGCTCTTCTTGGTGAGGATCTCGCGCGACTTCCACGGCTTGCCCATCATGCTTC
>JBKPMI010000407.1:0-3435 GCA_046732075.1 Acidobacteriota bacterium
CGGGACAACACCGATGGGCGAGACGCGGATCACCCGCCAGGGCAGGAAGTAGCGCTCGTTCGAGAAGGGACTCCAGAAGGCGACTCCAAGGCCGCCGGTGGTCAACGCATCGAGGAGCCCGTGCGAGGCGGCGCTCGCGAACACGAACGCGAACGTCACCCCGGGCGACGCGCCCAGCCGCCGGGCGAGCGGCACGCAGAGGAGAGCCACGGCCCCCGCGAAGAAGAGGGAGTGCGTGAAGCCGCGGTGGCCGAGCGGGTGTCCGTATGGAATTCCCGCGGCGAAACCGAGCGCATCGACGTCGGGAAGGACGCTGGCCGCGCACCCGACCGCGGCGAGAAGAGGCGGCACCCGATCGGGACCGGCAGCTGCGGCAAGCGCCAGGGGAATGGCCGGGTGGGAAAGGACGGAGGCCAGGGATCAGAGCCCCGGTTGCCGCGGGCTCACAGCATCATGCTCTTGCTGGCGTAACCCGAAGCGCCGGCCGGGTGCGGCGCGGACATCTCGACGGCCTGCGGCGTCCCGCGCCCGTCCACGCAGCGCACCGTAAACGTATGGTTGCCGGGCCGGAACGGCCAGTCGTAGCGCCAGATCACCCACGTCGTATCGGAAAGCGGCTTCCGCAGCTGCGCCGGGGTCCAGGGCCCGCCGTCGACCTGGACTTCGACCTTCGAGATTCCGCGCGCGCCGGCGTGCGCGATGCCGCCGACCGGGATCCGCGTGGTCGCGTCGGCCTGCGCGATCATCATGTTCACCGCGATCGTGTCGATGACCGCCGTCGCTTTCATCCGCGCGGTCCGGTCCCACCCGCGCTTGACCCAGTAACCCGGCTCCCAGTGGTCCGTCGCCTCGATGGACTGGATCCACTTCGGCTGCTTCATGCCGTAGAGGTCCGGGATGTAGATGCGGAGCGGAGAGCCGTGCGGCGTCGTCAGCGGCACGCCGTCCCAGTCGTAGGCGAGCATCACCCGCCGGTCCTGGCGGATCGTGTCGAGCGCGACCACCTCGTAGAACTGGTCCGCGGCCGAGATCTTGAGGTGCGTGGCCTCCGGCTTCACACCCAGGTCGGCCAGGAGCCGCTGGAAGCTCACGCCGGTCCACCGGGTGGTCCCAATCAGGCTGCCGCCCAGAGGGTTCGACACGCACGCGAGCGTGACGAACTGGTGGAGCGGCTCGTACGCCCGGATCTGGTCGAGCGTGAGCTCCCGCGGGCGATCGACGAGGCCGCCGACTTTCAGGCGCCACGTCGCGCCATCGATCACGGGGGGAGACGTCGTGATGTCGATGCGGTAGTGATCCTCGAGCGGCGTGTACTCGGGTCGCGTGCCCGGCGCGGGCTTCACGCCGGCGCCGGCGTTCGGCAGCGGGTTGTCGGCCGACCAGCGCCGGCCCGTGACCACCGGCCGCGTCCGGCGTCCGCCGGCGAGCGCGCCCACGACCGCACCGACGACGGTGATCGTCGCCGTCGCGCCTCCGAGCCGGACCAGGAATTGCCGGCGATCCACGCGCTCGACCGGCGCATACGCCGGCCGGACCGCCGGCTGAAACGCCGGGACCAGCCGGCGGTAGACCAGCGCCAGCGCCAGCCCCCAGCCGACGAACGCCGCCACGACCCACGCGTCGATGAGGGCAGGCGCGACCGTCTCCGTTCGGCCGGCAGCGTGGAGGAGCGCCACGACTCCCCCGCCGAGAAGGGCGCCGGCGATCAGGCCCGGGAAGATCGCGCGAGTGCGGAGCGCCTTCTGGATCGCGGAGAGGAGGGCCGCGACGACGATCCCCGCGACGAGGAACACGACGACCGCCATCGACTGCTCGGCGGCCTTCGCGGCCGACGCGGTGTCGGCGATGCCCAGGACCCGGATCGCCCGGACCATGGAGTCGATGCCGAACGTGATGACGCGGCCCGGAAGAAGCCGCGCGGTCCAGTCGAAAACCGGGAAGGGGACGAACGGCAGACCGGCGAGCTTCCATCCCGCGTAGAAGAGGGCAGCGAGCGGCGCCGTCAGGAGCGCGCCGACGAGGGCACCGATCCAGAAGCCCGGCCGTCTCACCGGGGCGAACTCTACTCCCTGGCGTCCGGCTGAACGACGAGAAGCCCCGCCGACACGAGCGTTTCGCGGGTCAGCGGAGAGAGCTCGAGAGCTTCCAGTTCCCTTCCTCCGGCCCAGACGAACTCCGAAAACTCCTCGTTCAACTCGAGGTCGAACGAAGCCGGCCGGCATCGGTAGACGAGGAACACCATGTGGATCGGCTCGCGCCGACCGTCCTCGAACGTCTTTTCGAGCACCGCGTCCTTGAAGAGGAGCGGCGTCGCGGACGAGAGGTCGATGCCGATCTCCTCCCGGACCTCCCGCCGGAGCGCGGCCTCGATTCTCTCGCCGGGCTCCACGCCGCCGCCCGGGAGCGCCCACTGGCCCGGAAACACGCCGCGATCCGGCGCCATGCGGCAGAGCAGCACCCCCCGATCGTCGTCCGTCACCACGGCGACGACGATCAGCCGCGTCTGTTCCGGCATCGGCTCCGAGCTAAGCGGGCTGCACGACGACCGCCGTGCCGTAGCACAGAACTTCGGTCGCGCCCTGCAGGAGCTCCGTCGCGTCGTAGCGGACGCCGATGACGGCGTTCGCTCCCATCTCTCCGGCGTGGCGCAGCATCATCTCGAACGCCTCCTCGCGGGTTTTCTCGCAGAGCTCCGTGAAGAGGGTGATGTTGCCGCCGAAGATCGTCTGGAGCGAGCCGCCGATCGTCCCGACGATCGAGCGGGACCGGACGGTGATTCCCCGGACGACACCCAGGGACCGCGTGACTCGAAAGCCTTCGAGGGTGAAGGTCGTGGTCGTCATCGCCGCGTTCATGCGCTGATCCTCCGTCCGGACCTACAGGTCCTCGATACGCAACCTGGCGGTTGCGCTTTTCCAGGCCGCCTCGAACTGCTGCTCGACGAGCGCCGCCTCGCCATCGCGTTTCTGAGCCTTCAGGCTCTGCCACAGGCCGTACAGAAGACGGCCGTCGCGCGAGTGCTTCGCGATCGTCTCCCGGAACACGGCTTCCGCCTCCTTCGCCTGGCCGTTCCCGAGGAGCGCGGCGCCGAGCGACTGCCGCACCGGATAGAACCACGCCGGCGGCTCGTCGTACTGGATGGCGTTTTCCGCCTCGACCGCGCGCCGCCAGAGGCGGATCGACTCTTCCCGGTTTCCGCGCTTCCACGCGAGCTCGGCGTCGAGAGTCGCCGCGGCGAGCGCCAGGACGTCGGAGCCCTTGTTGTTGATCAGGTACAGCGTGTCCGCCGGCAAGGTCTTTCGCAAGGTCTCGAACCGGGTGCGCGTCCCGACCGCCTCCATCATCCGGCCTTTTCCGAGGAGCGCCATCGCCCGAGCGTAAGCATGGAACGCGGTCGTGAGCTTCCGCTCCTTGCGCGGCTCCGGCTCTTTCAGG
>JBKPMI010000408.1:0-4834 GCA_046732075.1 Acidobacteriota bacterium
GTGGACTCTCAGCTCGGCTCGAAGAAGGCCGGCATGTCGGCGCTCGAGATCCGGCGGGCCTGTCGGGAGTACGCCGGGCGATACGTCGATATCCAGCGGTCGGAGTTCCGCCGGCTGGGCGTCGGCGGGCGGTGGCAGCGGCCCTACCTGACCATGAGCCGGGACTACGAGGCCGAGATCGCGCGCGTGTTCGGCGAGTTCTATCGCGAGAACCTGGTGTACCAGGCGTTGAAGTCGGTACGGTGGTGCTTCGCGGACCGCACCGCGCTCGCGGAGGCGGAGCTCGAATACGAGGAGCGCACCGATCCCGCGATCTTCGTGGCCTTCCCACTCGACAAGGACGCGGTCGCCGCCGCGTTCGGCGCGGCGCGGTCGTCCGGTCCGTCACCGGAGGCCCTGATCTGGACGACGACGCCCTGGACGATCCCGTCGAATCTGGCGATCGCGGTCCATCCGGACGAGACGTATCTCCTGGTCTCCGACGGCGCCCGCCGCGTCCTCGTGGTGGCCGAGAAGCTGGTCGCGCTCGTTTCGGCGGAGACCGGAAAGTCCCTGACAGAGATCGCGCGCGCGAAGGGATCGGCGCTCGTCGGCCTGCGGTACCGGCACCCCCTCGGCCCGGCGATGCGGGGTGCGCTCACGCCGGAGGAGGAGGAGCGCTCGTTCCGATTCGTCGCGGCCGACTACGTCACGATGGACGCGGGCACCGGGCTGGTCCACACCGCGCCGGGCGCGGGCGAGGACGACTTCCAGACGGGAGTCCGCGAGAACCTTCCGATCCTCTCTCCCGTCGACGAAGCCGGACGCTTCACTACGGTACCGAAGTACCACGGTAAAAAGGTACACGACGCGAACGCTGAGATCGTGAAAGACCTGGACGCGGCGGGAGCGCTCGTCGCCTTCCAGCCCGCGTTCCGCCACGAGTACCCGCTCTGCTGGCGCTGCAAGAATCCGGTCATCTTCCGGGCAACCGTGCAGTGGTTCATCCGGCTCGATCTGCCATCCGCCGACCTCCGGGCCCGCGCGCTCGCCGCGATCCGCCGCGTCCGCTGGGTGCCGCCGTGGGGCGAGGCGCGGATCGCCGGTATGGTGGAGAACCGCCACGAGTGGCTGATCTCCCGGCAGCGCCGCTGGGGCTCCCCCATCACGCTCCTCTTCGCGATGCGGGACGGGGAGCGCGCCGCGATCTATCCCTGGGCCGACTCGCCCGGTGAACAGACGAAGTTCTTCGCCCGCGTCGTGGAGCTCTTCCGCGAAGACGGAGCGGACGCCTGGTACGCGCGGCCCGCGGTCGACTTCCTTCCGCCGGGAGCCGACCTCCGCGGGTTCCGCCCCGAGGACTTCGTCGCCGAGACCGACATCCTGGACGTGTGGTTCGACTCGGGGGTCTCGCACTCTGCGGTCCTGCGCCACGGGCAGTGGCCCGAGCTCGTCAAGGAAGGCGACGGGCCGCCGGCCGACGTCTACGTCGAGGGGCACGACCAGCACCGGGGCTGGTTCCAGTCCTCGCTCCTGACATCCGTGGCGCTCCACTCCGACGCGCCCTACAGGGCGGTCGTCACGCACGGCTTCGTCGTCGACGGCAAGGGCCGGAAGATGTCGAAGTCCCTCGGCAACGTGATCGCGCCGCAGGACTTGATCCAGAAGAACGGCGCGGACATCCTCCGCCTCTGGGTCGCGAGCGTCGACTACCGGGACGACGAGCCGATCTCCGACGAGATCCTGGCCCGGTGCGCGGAGGCGTACCGCAAGATCCGAAACACCGCGCGCTACCTGATCTCGAACCTCTACGACTTCGATCCCGCGCGCGACTCGGTCGCAGCGGATGACCTGCTGCCGCTCGACCGTTGGGCCCTCGTCCAGGCCCGGCGTCTGGCGGCCCGGCTCCTCGAGGCGTACCGGGAGTACGAGTTCCACCTCGTGTACCACGCGGTCGTGAATTTCTGCGCGACGACGCTGTCCGCCTTCTACCTCGACGTCCTGAAGGACCGGCTCTACGCCTCGTCGGCGGCGTCGCCCGAGAGGCGGTCCGCGCAGACCGCGCTCTTCCGGATCGGCCGATCGCTCGCCACGCTGACGGCCCCGGTCCTCCCGTTCACGTCCGAAGAAATCTGGGAGGCCCTGCCGGGCGCGAAGGAACAATCGGTCCACGTCGTGCGTTTCGACGCCCTGGATGACCTGCCCGATACCGACGTTCCCGAGGAAGCCTGGGACCGCCTGATGAAGCTCCGCGAAGAAGCCTCCCGGCTGCTCGAAGACGCCCGGAAGGAAAAAATCATCGGCTCCTCTCTCGAGGGGGCCATCGCCCTGACCGTGAGCGACGCGCTGGAGCGCGACCGGCGGGCGACGGGGACGGTCGGACCCGGCCTCGCCGACCTCTTCATCGTGTCGGAGGCGACGACCGCGGAATCCGTCGCCGCCGGCGGCGACTGGACGCCGTCCGCGACTTACCCCGGCCTGTCGCTGCGCTTCGAAAAAGCGCGCGGGCGCCGTTGCGACCGGTGCTGGAAGGTGACGCCCGAGGCGGAGGCCGACGGCCTCTGCGATCGGTGCCGCGAGGTGCTCCAGGTCCGGGCCGGAGAGCCCGCCGGGGTCGTGCAGTGAAGGCCTTCCCGCGCCTGAAGGAAAGCGCTCTCTACCGCGGCGCGTACTTCCTCGTCTCGCTCGCGGTCCTTCTTCTCGACCAGTGGACGAAGGGCGTCGTCATGCGGACGTTCCAGGTCCACGAGTCGCGCGAGGTCATCTCGGGGCTCTTCGACCTGACCTATGTCCAGAACAGCGGCGCCGCGTTCGGCCTCTTTGCCTCGGTCGACTCATCCGTCAAGGCGATCGTTCTGAACAGCGTGGCGGTCCTCGTCTTCCTGATCGTGACGGGCTATGCCCTGCGCTCCTCCCACAAGAGCGTCCGCCTCCAGATGGGCCTGGCGCTCATCCTCGGCGGCGCGGTGGGCAACCTCCTCGACCGCGTGCGCTTCACGTACGTGGTGGACTTCCTCGACTTCTCCATCTCCGGGCACCACTGGCCCGCGTTCAACGTCGCGGACTCCGCGATCTGCGCGGGCGTCGCGTTGCTCTTCCTCGACATGCTCCAGCGCGAGGACGACGTCGAAGCCGGGGCCGCGACGCACTGATGTTTCCCCGGCTCATCCAGATCGGCTCGTTCTACCTTCCGACCTACGGCGTCATCCTGGCGATCGCCTATCTCGTCGGCATCTGGATGCTGCGGCGGAAGGCCCGCGCCGAAGGGCTTCCGGAGCAGAGGATCTTCGACTTCTCGCTCTACGTGCTCGCTGCCGCGATCCTGGGGGCCAAGGCGCTCCTCGTGATCGTCGAGTGGCGCCGTTACGTGGCGAACCCGCGCAGCCTGGTCGAGGTCCTCCGTTCCGGCGGCGTCTTCTACGGCGGCCTGATCGCGGCCACCGCCGTCGGCATCTGGTACATGAGGAAGCACCGCCTCCCGGCGTGGAAGATCGCCGACATGGGCGCTCCGTCGATCGCTCTCGGCGAGGCGATCGGTCGGTGGGGATGCTTCGCCGCGGGCTGCTGCTACGGCAAGCCGACCGACGGCCCGCTCGGCGTCCGGTTCACCGACCCGTTTGCCCACGACGCGGTCGGGACTCCGTTGAACGTCCCGCTTCATCCGACGCAGATCTACCTCTCGATCAACGCGTTTCTCATCTTCCTCATCCTGCAGTGGGCGTACCGCCGGCGGACGTTCGACGGCGAGGTGTTCTGGCTGTACGTGCTCCTCTACGCGATCACCCGCGGCCTGATCGAGAACTTCCGCGGGGACTCCGTGCGCGGCTTCCTGATTCCCGGCGTCCTCTCGACCTCCCAGTTCATCGGGCTCCTCGCGGCCGCCGCGGCGGTCGGGATGCTCGTCTTCCTCTACCGCCGCCGCCGCGCCGAGGCGTGATCCGCCGGTTTCGGGTCGGAGTCCCTTCCGAGGGAACGCGGCTCGACCTCTTCCTCACGTCGGCCTGCTCGGACCTTTCGCGGTCCCGGATCCAGAAGCTGATCGAGGACGGCGCCGTCCGCCTTTCCGGCGCTCCGGCCAAGAGATCCCACGTGGTTCGCGCGGGCGAGGACGTGGAGGTCGAGGTGCCCGAGCCGCGGCCGACGGCGATCGGGGCCGAGGCGATTCCCCTCTCGGTGCTGTACGAGGACGAGCACATCCTGGCGATCGACAAGCCCGCCGGCCTCGTCGTGCACCCCTCCCCGGGCCACGACTCCGGCACTCTCGTCAACGCGCTGCTCCACCACGTCCGCGACCTCTCCGGAATCGGGGGCGAGCTGCGACCCGGCATCGTCCACCGGCTGGACCGGGACACGACCGGCGTCCTCCTGGTCGCGAAGACCGACCAGGCCCACGCGTCCCTGTCCCGGCAGATGAAGAAGCGCCACCTGCGCAAGGAGTACCTCGCCCTCGTGGCGGGCTTCCCGCGCGTGCGCAAGGGCGAGGTCGCGTACCCGATCGGGCGGGATCCGCGCGACCGCAAGAAGATGAAGGCGTTCCGGAATTCGGAGGAGGGCTCTGTTGTAACGCGGGAGGCGCGAACGCTCTACGAGATCGAGCGCGAGTGGCCCGAAATGCGTGTTGCGCTGCTGCGCTGCCGCCTTGTCACGGGGCGGACGCACCAGATCCGCGTCCACCTCGCCGCCGTCGGTCTCCCGATCGTGGGAGACCCGGTCTAGGGTCGCGCGCGGTTCGACCGGGTACCCGACGCCGAGACGAAGCGCGCGCTCGCCGAGTTCCCGCGCCAGGCGCTCCACGCCGAGCGGCTGGGGCTGCGCCACCCCGCCACCAACGAGGAGATGGAGATCGTCGCGCCGA
>JBKPMI010000409.1:0-6390 GCA_046732075.1 Acidobacteriota bacterium
TCGATAGATTTCCGGCCGACTGGGTCCGGCAGGCCAACCGCATGGACGAGGTCTGGGTGCCGACCGAGTTCAACCGGCAGGGCTTCGCGGCGTCCGGCGTGAAGCGGCCGATCCACCGGATCCCGCTGGGCGTCGACCCGAACTACTTCCACCCCGGAATCCGCGGCGTCCCCAACCCGAACGGGGAGTTCGTGTTCCTCTCCAACTTCGAGTGGGGGGAGCGCAAGGAGCCGTGGCTGCTGCTCAAGGTCTTCAACGACGAGTTCCAGGCGGGGGAGCCGGTCCGCCTCGTCTGCAAGATCATCAACAAGGACCCGCAGGTCCACGTCCGGCAGGAGATCGTGAAGCTGCGCCTGAAGGAAAGTGGCGGAAAGGTCTCGTTCCTCTTCAACCGCGAGTTTCCCTACTACCAGCTCGGATCTTTCTACCGCTCGGCCGACTGCTTCGTCTCCGCGGGAAGGGGAGAGGGCTGGGACATGCCCCTCATGGAGGCGATGGCGTGCGGGCTGCCCGCGATCGCCACCGACTGGGGAGCGCACACCGAGTTCGTGCACGAGGGGGTCGCGTACCGGTTGCGGGTGCGCGGCACGATCCCGGCGGTCGCGAAGTGCCCCTACTACGAGGGATTCCGCTGGGCGGACCCCGACCCCGAGCACCTGCGCGCGCTCCTGCGCCACGTCTTCGAGAACCGCGAGGAGGCCGCCCGCCGAGGCGCCGCCGCCGCCCGCGAGATGGCGGAGAAGTGGACGTGGGAGCGGACCGCGGAGAAGATCGCCGGGCGGATCGAGGCTCTCGGAGGCTGAATCGCCCGGCCGGGCCTCAACCGCCGGCCGCGGGCTCCTCGTCCTTCGATTCTTCCCGCGGACGGTCGAAGAGCGCGCGCACTTTCCCCACGGCCGCGTTCCGCTTCCTCATCGCCATCACCGTGAAGTCGCTCGGAAGGACTCCCTCGCGGATGAGAATCGCTTCGAAGACGCCGAGGAGCCGGATTACGCCGACGTCTTTTTCGTCGGAGGCGTCGAAGTTGTGGATGATGTGCTCGAGGAGGAGGTTCAGGATCGTTCCGCCGTAGTCGATCCGTTCGACGATCCGGAACTGCCGGCGGAGCTCCTCGACGATGACGTCGGAGCGGATGGCCTCCGACGGGTCAGCCACGTTCCAGTGCTCGACGGGCATGCGGCGGTACTCCGTCTTGACATCTCCGCTGGTGATGTCCTGCCGCCACGACGCGGGCATTGCGGCGAGAAGGTCGCGGACGATCGAGAGCTGCAGGTCCGTGAACTGGAACTGCCGCGGTCCGATGAACTCGTTGACGAGCAGATATCCTCCCGGCTTCAGCGTCTGTTCCACGCCCTCCAGGACCCGCCGGAGCTCCTTGACGTGGTGGAGGGACATGTTCATGAGGACGACGTCGTACGCCGAGGGCGGCAGTTCGACCCGGTGAAAGTCCCCCGCCCGAAACTCGAGGTTCGAAATGCCCTTCGCCGCGGCCGCCTTTCGCGCCTGATCCAGGGAGGCTTCCGAGACGTCGTAGGCGGTCAGCGATTGAAACAGCCCTTCGCCGGCCGCGAAGATTTCCAGTCCCGCGGAACCACAGCCGAGGCTCAGCCAGCTCGTGGTCTTCGGAATCTTCAGGCGTTGCGCCAGCGCGATCAGCCAGTTGACGTGCGGGGCACCCGAAACCGTCGGCTGGACGTAGCCTTCGAGGACGAGCGGTGAGTCGAGCCAGCCCTGCACGGGGCTCACGGCTCTCTCGCGAGCCGTCCGATCCCAGAGCTCGGTTACACGATCGAGGTCGGAGTTGTCGTCCACCTGGTCGATCGCATCGTACCGTAGCGTGTCAGTGGTGATGATCCCGGTGCCGGCCGGGATGGACGAGCTTCATCGTCTTCAGGAACAGGTCGTACGCGGGAATCAGGAGAAACGGCGGCGTGAGCTCCTGCACGGTCTCCTTCCAGGAGCGGGAGCCGCGCCGCTTCCAGGCGGTCATCTCGCGCCGGACTGCGGCCTCGACGTCGGGCGCCATCGGGCCCTTCGAGGCGATCCCCACGACCGTGTGCGGAAGCCTCTTCAGCCCGCACATCTCGACGACCGGGGAGTCGAAGGGCTCGAGCAGCGTCAGGAATCCGCTCGCCGTGAAGCGGAAGTAGTCGTCGGGATACGCGTGGATCGGGAAGTACCAGACGGACGTCATGAGGACCATTCCGCCCGGCTTGAGGCATCGGTGGAGCTCCCGCATCGCAGTCCACGGGTCGCGCACGTGCTCGACCGTGTCGAACAGCAGGGCGGTCCCGATGGAGTCGTCCGGAAGGGAGAGCGCATGCAGGTCCTGCAACTCTTCCACTCCCGGCCCCGGCCGGAGGTCGCATCCCACGAACCGCTTCCCCGGGAAGTAGTCCCGGACGTTCGGAAGGTGTTCCTGGCCGGGGACCCGGAAGGATCCGAACTCGTAGATCGGCTCCGGGAACTGCACGGTGCGCGCGAGCGCATCCAGCAATTTGAAAAGGGTTACTCTCATCGCATGGGACCGTCTTTCTGATCAGCGTTCCTGCGGGACTTCCGCGCGCGCCCGGAAGAAGTATCCGGTCGGCGAGACATCCAGTGGATTCGGGCGCGCGCAGTATGCCACAGCGATCGGCGTGATCCGGAAAACGTCGGCGAATTCCCGGCGGTCCAGGCGAATCGCGATCCCGCTCGCGGGTCTTCTCGCGCTGGTGGGGGAGGCCGCGATCGCGTCGGCGGCCGAGGACCGGAGCTGCGCCGTCAACGTCGTGAACGGCGTCCTCGCGGTCGGAGGTTTCGTCGAAGTCACGGGCTTCGCGGTCGAGCCGGGCGGCGCGCCGGTCTCGAAGGTCCAGTTGACGCTCGACCGCTCCCGCTCCGGAGAAGTGTCTCTCGCCGGCCTGCGTCCGGACGTGCTCGCGCACTTCAACCGGCCCGACTTCCTCTGGTCCGGATGGTCCGGCCGGATTTCCCTGGAGAAGGTGACGCCGGGGCGGCACACCGTCGAGATGACGGCCTACTCGCACTCGGGCGAGGCAATCCCCTGCGGTACGCGCGAGATCCAGGTGCTGGCCGCGGCGAGCCCTCCCGAGCGCCCCGCGCGGGTCATCGCGCTCGAAATGCTGGGGAGGCTCGCGCTTTTCCTGGCCGGGATCTCGATTCTCGGACTCGGTCCGGCCGTGGCGACGGGTCGCGGACCGATGTCGCTTCGGGCACCGTTTCTGGGCATCGCGATCTTCGCGATCTCGGCCGAGGCCGGCGCCGCGCTCGGCCTCCGGCCCCTGGTCTCGGCGCTCTTCCCGGCAGCGGTATCCGTTCTGCTGCTGGCGCTGCCCGGCACGCGGCGCCGGTGGAAGCCGCGTCGCCCGGCGGCGGGCACGCTCGCGACACTCGTCTGCGCGGGGCTTTTCGCGGTCGTCGGAACGATCGTTCTCTCCTCTCACGGCGAGGGAGTCGTCCTCGGGGACATCGACGACGCGGTCCGCGAGTGCTCGATGGCCGACTCGATGAACCGGTACGGGCCGACGGCCCCGGCGGACGCTCCGGGATACGTCGGCGGAATGATGCGGGAGGCCCGGCGGGCCGGACTTCGACCCGGCGGTTCGTATCTGCTCTCCGGCCTGGCGCAGGCCGCGGGGGCCCGCGCGCACGCGGTCCACTCCGTGGCCGCGCTCGGCGCCGGAGTTCTCGTCGTCCTGGGCGCCGGACTCCTGGCGTACCGGGCCCTGCGCCGCTTTCCGCGATTCCGGTGGCTGCCGGCCGCGCTCGCGGCCGTCAACTCAATCCTTTACGCGACGCTCGCGAACCAGCACCTCGGGTCGCTTCTCTTCGCGGCGCTCTTTCTCGGATTCGCGTTCCACCTGCTGGAGCTGGCGCGCTCGCGCTCCGCGCTCGCGGTCGTGCCGGTGGCCATCCTCGCCGCCGCGGCCTGGACGGACTATCCCGAAGGCATCGGGACGTGGGCCGTCGCTGGCCTTCTGCTCCTCTTCCTTGGCTCGACTGCGCGAAGGCGCCGGACGATTCTCCGGCTCGCCGCCGCCGCGGTCCTCTCCGCGGCGCTCAACCCCATCGGCCTCGCGAACGGGCTCCGATCGCTCTCCAGGATCTCGGGCCAGTCGGCGCTCGCGACCCCGTACGCCCGGGAGATCGTCGGCGACACGCACTACTTTCCATCGCTGAACGTCGTCGCCGGCACGATCGCCTACCGGGAGGACGCGCCGGCGCCCCTCGGGCGGGTCCGATCCATCCTCGTGCCGATCGGGAGCCTCCTGATCGTGGCGGTGTCTCTCCTCGGGTGGTGGAAGCTCCCGCGCCGCGAGAAATGGCTGGTCGCGTTGCTGGTCCTTCCGGTGGCGATTTCGCTGGCGGTGAACCTGCGTCTCCACTTCCCCTACGGTTACGCCAAGTACCTGCCGCTCGCGGTCCCGCTCTGGGCGGTCGCCTTCTCGCTCCTCGCCCTGCGGGTCGCGGCCGGTCCCGGGATGGCAACGCACGGACTCGCGGTCCTCTCGCTTCTTCTCGTGGCGGTGCTGTCTCTGCCGGCGACGCGGCACGTTGTGACGCGCATCCTTCGAACCGTGCCCGCCTACGATCCGGGATATCGCGCGTTGCCGGCGCTGGCCGCAACCGTCGATCGGACCGCCGTTCTCTCGGTGGACGAGCCGGTCCGGGCGCGGCTCGAGTGGATGAAGTACTTTCTGGGGGACAATCGCGTCGACACGTATTCTTCCGAAGCCTTGAAGCAACCGACTCTCACCGCCGCACCGGCCACGACGGATGGAAGGCCGCTCCGGTTCCTCGTAGTCGATCGCCGGAAGACCTCCGGCGGACTGCCGGGAGCCACGGTCGCCGCCAGCCGCGACTTCGCCCTTGTTTCCGACGGGAGCGGCGCGGTCCGGCCATGATCCAGGGGAAGACCGTCGCCGTCGTCATCCCGGCATATCGCGTCGAGAAGGAGATCGCGGGCGTGGTCGGGGCGATGCCGGAATTCGTGGACCGGATCATCGTCGTCGACGACGCGTCGCCCGACCGCACGGCGGAGATCGTGGGAGGGATCCCCGATCGCCGGATCCAGCTGATCCGGCATCCCCGGAACCAGGGGGTGGGAGGCGCGATGGCGACCGGTTTCGGCGCGGCGCTCGAGGCGGGCAGCGACGTCGTCGTGAAGTGCGACGGGGACGGGCAGATGGACCCCCGGGACATCGGGGAGCTCCTGCTGCCGATCCTCTCGGACCGGGCGGAGTACGCGAAGGGGTGCCGCTTCCACCACTTCAAGGATCTGTCCGCGATGCCTCGGACCCGGCTCGGAGGCAACATCGCGTTGACGTTCCTGACGAAGGTCGCCTCCGGCTACTGGCACGTCCTCGACCCGCAGAACGGCTTCGTTGCGATCCGCGCGGACGTTCTCCGCCGGCTTCCGCTCGAACGGCTGGCGCGCGGCTATTTCTTCGAGAACGACATGCTCATCCGGCTGAATTCACTGGAAGCCCGCGTCGAGGACGTTCCGCTTCCCTCGCGCTACGCGGGGGAGACGAGTTCGCTTCGCCCCGGCCGGGCGCTCCTGGAGTTTCCGTTCCGGCTCGTGGCCGGATTCTTCCGGCGTCTCTACTGGCGTTACCTGTTCTACGACGTCTCGCCCGTGGCGATCTTTTTCCTCTCGGGTGCCCTGCTCTTTCTTTTCGGGACGATCTTCGGCGCGTACCACTGGATCCACAACGCTGCCCGGAACATCCCCACGCCGACCGGCACGGTCATGGTGGCGGCGATGCCGGTGATCCTGGGGTTTCAGCTGATCCTCCAGGCGCTGGTCCTGGACGTCGAGAACTCGCCTCGCGGCGGCGGCGATCGCCGCGGCGGCCGCCGGACCTAGCCCGCCGCCGGCACCTGGTGCGTGCGGCGGATCTCCTCGAGGACCGCCGGCTCGAGGTTCCAGAAGAGGACGTGTGGCCCGACGCGAACCGAAGGGGCCCGGGAGCCCGCCCGCCGGAGGTACTCCGCGAACTGGTCCGCTTCGCCGCCGTGGAGGACGACTGCGGGCGCCACCGCCTGGTCCACCACGCGCGTGTAGTCGGGGTAGCGATCCGCGGCCTCGACACCGAAGATGCCGGGGGTGATCCGTTCGCCCGACTCGAACGCGAGGCGGTAGGCGGTCCAGTATCCGGTGTAGACGTCGCGGATCCCCCGTTCGTCGAGCGCCCGGATGAGAGGCCGGACGCTACCGGTCGTGGGCGCGTGCTCCTGCGGCTCCGTTCTCGCCAGGCCGATCGCGTGAAACCCGACGAGGGCGGCAACCGCGCCGAACGTCACGGCCCGCCGCGCCCGGAAGAGGCGAACCATCCAGTAGCCGAAGAGCACGGAAAACGGAACGTAGACCGGAAAGAGGAATCG
>JBKPMI010000410.1:0-1738 GCA_046732075.1 Acidobacteriota bacterium
GCGGCCGCTTCGGCGACGAGGTCGTACGTGGCATCGTCCATCCGGACAGTCAGGGTCTTGGGCATGCTGTCACTCCGCCATCATTATACAGTCACTGTGATGCACCGCCCCCCGATGATCCGCCTCTCGTTCGGCGAGCTCGCTCGGCGAATTCAATAGCGCCAGCCGGGTCGATCCGACCCACCGGAAAAGGGGACAGGAAAAGGGGACGGATCTATTTTCCCTCCGTCTCCCCTTTCGCCTGTCAGCGTCTTCCCGCCGCGGCGAGAACCGCCTGGAGGCCTCGCTCGATCAAGTCGGCGCGGCTCAATCCGAGGTCGTTCGCGAGTGCATCCGAGCGTGACAGCAAGCCGCGCTCGACGCTGACCGATATGACCTTGGCGCCCTTTTCGCGCCGGGGGCGACCGGGCTTGCGCTTTGCCCGTACCCACCGAGCCCGTTCCTCCGCGGTCATGGGACCGAACCCGTCGATTGCGAATTCCCGGCCGTACCCGGCTCTCGTTTCCGCGATCTCGGATGTCACTTCCCGGACGCAATTCTTGAGCGCCGAGTTGATCAGGGTCTGGTAATTTCCGCCTCCGGCAGCCTCCACCTGAGAGCGGAACCAGTCGATCAGGTCCTTGTCGAGCCGGATCGTGATTCGGGTCTTCCCTCTCGGAACCGGGATGACGGGCCCCCGCTTTCCGCGTGAGAAATCGTATTCACGCTTCACGGTCCCTCCTCGTAGTTGAGTCGCTCCCGGCGCGTCGCCCTTCGGGCGGACAGGACTCGGCCGCCGGCGCCGCCGGGAGCCCAGGCGACGACCAGGAGGGAGCCATCGGCGGCGAGCCCGATCGTCACGAACCGCTCCTCAACACGCGCTCTGTCCGGAATCGTCAGCGCCAGAGGGTCTTCCAGCGCCGTGACCGCTTCCGCGAACGCGACTCCGTGTTTCCGAAGATTCCCGCGCGCTTTTTCGATGTTCCATGTCCATTCCGGCACCTCGTCCGGCACCATCGAAGCGTATGTACAAACGTACACCGAGTCAAGTGCCCGGCGGGTCAAGACTCTCGCTTTTTGGAGGTGTGGCAAGGGGGTCCCTCTCCCCTCGGGCGGGGAGAGGGACAGACGGACGCCTCGCTTACGCGGCCGCCCTCTCCGGGATTGCCTCGGGCTGAGAACGCCGCACCCTTTCGTCGAGCGAGACCGGTCCGGCGCCCCAGTACGCGATCCCGAGCGCGCCGCCCAACATGGCCAGGTTCTTCATGAAGAACGCCTGCTGGAACATCCGCATCGTCGGATCCGAGACCGTCCAGAACGCGTGCATCGCGAGCGTCACCGGAACGAGGAAGGCAACGAGCAGCCAGGCGCCGGCGCGGGCGTGCCAGCCGAGCAGGACCGAGAGCCCGCCCGCGATCGCCAGGATTCCCGAGAACGGGACCAGCACCGACGCGAAGGGAACCCCCTGCTGCGCGGCGTAGGCGATCGTCCCCGCCTGGAAGTGGCCGGGAGCGGACATCAGGAAAATCGCGGCGAAGAGAAGCCGGGCGACGGGTACGAGAGAGCGCATGATCGAATCCTCCTGCGCCGAAGTACGCCGGCCTCCTTGGACGGATCCCCATTGAACGTCCATGTTTCGTGTCCGATCGTCCAGCCGGGCTGAACCGGATCCGGAGGTTCGGGCATACTTCCCCTCGAGACCATGGACGTGCTGACCGACGTACTCGAAGCCGCACGGATGAAGAGCGGCCTCTATGGC
>JBKPMI010000411.1:0-23841 GCA_046732075.1 Acidobacteriota bacterium
CGACTCCGGGGACCTTCCGCGGGTCGAGGACCTTGACCCCGCCGATCAAGTCACCCTTGCCTTCCGCGATCGCCTTCTCCGCGGCTCTCCAGTCGACCGCCGCGATGTAGTCGCGGTCGCGTTGCGACGCCGTGACCTCGAGCTTCCCCGTGGCGCGCTCCGAGTTGTAGCAGGTGAAGAACACCCATCCATTGGAGACCTTCTTGCCGGCGTCGCCCAGGTCGTAGTCGAACGGCGGCATGAGGATCTCGAAGCCCTGGGACATCTCTCCGGTCTTCGCGTCGATCTTCACGGCCGCGATGACGCCCTTGTAGTCGGTCGCGTATTTTTCGATTGGCGCCGTCGTGCCCTTCGGAATCGGAATCGAGAACCGCGAGGCCATCACGGCGTACTCCGTGTTCGGTGTCACGAAAGAGGACGCATGGTTGCCGGAGATGTTGGGCATCGGACCGAAGATCTGCCGGGTTTTGAAGTCGCGCAGGTCGATGCGCGCGACCCGTCCGTTCATTTCGTTCACGAAGAGCCAGCGCCCGTCGTAGTCGCCGTTGGTCTCGGAAAGCGCGGGGTGGTGAACGTCTCCCCACGTCAGGTTGCCGAGCATCTTCTTCGTGTCGTCGTCGAAGCCGTATCCCGTCGCCGGATATGGCGTGTAAACCGGGATCGTCGAAAGGTGACGCATCGAGGGGATGCCGTAGACGTAGATCTGCCCCGAGTGACCGCCCGATGCGAACATGTAGTACTCGTCGAGATCACCCGGCGCGACGTAGGTCTTCTGCGCGGCGATCGCGAGATCCGATGAGCCGGCGATGGCCTTCTTGCCCTTCGGCGCCGAGGGCGCACACCTTCCCAGGATGAGAACAGCGCCGAAGAACAGGATCGTCAGGCCGGCCGCGAGCCACTTTCTTGGATTCATGGAAGTCCTTCCTCCTTTTCGAACGGCGTCGCTCGTTTCAGTGGTGGTGCGCAGCGGCGGGAGCCTCCGAGGCAACTGCGGCTGCTTCATAGAGCTGTTCGGTTGCGTGCGCGAACTCCGCGTACGCCTTCGTGTAGACCCTCCCCGCTTCGACGCTCTCGTCAGCGTGCCTTCGTGCTTCGAGGAGCCGCGCGAACTGGCGACGGATGCTCTCCCCGGACCGCTCCGAGACGAGCCGGACGAGACCGTCGGCGGAGCCGACCTCGAGCGAGCGGTCGACCGCGCGGACCGCGGGTCCGATATCCGTTCCCGCCGCCTTCAGGCCGGCATAGGGCTCGCCCTCCTTGGCGCGGTGGAGCCGCACGACGGTTTCGAAGAAGGAGCGGTCCGCGAGCTCCTTCGCGTCGGCGGAGAAATCACGCACCGCGAGAGTTCGGGTGAACGCGCCGCGGACCTCGGTCTCGTCGCCCGGACCGATCCACTTCAGGACGGGGGTCAGATCCCTTTTCTCGATCGCGGTTCGCGCGTCCCGAACGACCGGGCCGTCCATCGTGTCGCAGTGCGCGAGCGCGGTGCCGGCGGTGACGGCGCCGAGAATCAGACCGCAGAGCGCCGCGGCGAAAGAATTTCGGGTTCGAGTCATGGAAACCTCCTTCATGGCTTCTTCTCTCCGGCGGCTGGGCCGAGGGGTTCCGGGCCCTTCTGCTTCTGGTGCTCGGCGAACGCTTCGCGCAGCTTGGAGACCGCCACCGCCTTTTCCGCGGGGGTGAGAACGATCTGCCGCGACAGCACCACCGCCATCGTTCCGGTGGGGGCGGCCAGGAAGTCGTCCACGGTCCGGCCGAACCGGGCCTGGACGTCCTCGACCGCGGTCGAAAGGTCGGGTCCGATCTGGGCCGGGCTCCGCACTCCCAGGGCCGTCACGGAATGACAGACGAAGCATCCGGTCTTGACGAACCACGCGCCCGGCCCGTTCTTCATCGCGGCCTCGTCGGCGATTTCCTGTTGAGTGAGCGGATCGGTGCGGGGAACTCCCGGCCGGTAGTCGGCGGGCACGGGAGCCCGGCGCCAGGAGAGCGCCAGCATCGCGAGCGACTGAGCCTCCTTCGTCGAGAAGTGGAAGTTCGGCATCACGGTTTCGGGAACGAGCGCGCGCGGGTCCTTGAAGTGCGCCACGTGCCACGCGAAAGCGCTCTTCTGGCCGGAGAGCCGGCCGTACTCGTATTGTTCGGGCGCCTTGTCGCCGACGTAGGTCAGGTCCGGGCCGATCGTTCCGCCGCGGCCGTTGATGACGTGGCATGCACGGCAACCCTTCTCCTTCACCAGTCCCTTGGCGAGATTGATGGCGCCGGCGCCGGGAGTCTCGCGGTCGAACCGGTGGCAGACGTTGCAGTTCATCTGCAGCAGGGCCTTCTTGTCGTCGACCAGCGAATACGCGGCGCCGAGCTCCGAACCCAGCAGCGGCTCTTCCCAGTGCTCGGCCGGCGCATGCGCGGCGGCGACGTCGATCGCCCACCCCTGGCCGCCGTGGCAGGACGAACAGCCGTATTTTTCGATCGGATGGTTCTTGAGGATCGCGGCGGGGTGCGTCCGATAAGGATTTTCCGCCGACTCGAATCCCTTGAACAGAATCGCCTGGTGGCAGGTGATGCAACGGTCCGCCCGGCGCAGCTCCGGCACCCAGATCTGCTGCACGCCGCGCGGCACCGCCTTCGCGCGGTCGGCGCCGAGCTTCTCGGTGACCTGTCTCCGGAAGTCGTACTGGTACCAGCGCCAGTCGTGTTTGCGGTCGCTCCAGGCGAAGAGCGCGGTCGAGACGACGAGCGCAACCCCGACGACCGCGAGCAGCGGCCGGTCTTTCCCAGGAAACGGCGAGTTAGATCTTTTTTCCATGTCAGATCTTCGACGGCAGCTCGGGCCAGGGCTGCCAGGGCCAGTAGAAGTGCCAGTAGGGGCCGCGCAGGAACGTCCCCACGACGGTCAACGCGAGAATCACGACGACGATCGCGAGGAACACCAGGTTCTGTCGGAGCCGTGTCCTCGCGAACCAGAGTCCAGTCGCTCCGGCGGGACTTCGATCCAGCCAGGGCCAGGCGATCAGGAGCGTGATCAGCAGCCCCGGCAGGACGACGCCCCCGATGAACGCGCCGTTGATCGTGATCCCTCCGAGGTGGATCGTCGTGTCGGTGACGATCTCCTGGAGCCAGAGGAAGTACCAGGGCGCCTTGGCCGGATTCGGCGTGATGAGAGGGTTCGCGGGTTCCTCCAGCGGGGAGCGCACGAACACCGCGAGGATTCCGACGAGGGCGATCGTTCCGAGAACGACGATCGCGGCGCGACGGGTCAGGTCCGAAACGGAGTTCACGGTCTCCTCGCCCGACTCCAGGGTCGCGGCCCGGATGCGGGGGGCCGTCCCGCGCGCGACCCCGAGGAGCGTGTACGTCTTCGTCTTCGAGGGCGGCTGCTCCACGCGCCGGGCGGTGAGCGCGCTGCGATCCGCACTCGCGAGGCCGCCGTCCTTGCGGACCCGCCACATGTGGTACGCGAAGAGCACTCCCAGCAAGCCGGGCAGGAACAGGACATGAAGAACGTAGAAGCGGATCAGCGTCGGCTGCTCGATTGCGCGCCCTCCGATCAGGAGCTCCCGGATCGCCGGCCCGATCGCCGGGACCGACGAAGCGATGTTCGTTCCCACGGTCACGGCCCAGAACGCCAGCTGATCCCACGGCAGCAGGTATCCGGTGAACGAGAGGAACAGCGTCGAGACGAGCATCGCGACGCCGAGGACCCAGTTCCACGGACGCTTCTGGCCGCCCCCGAGGGCGTTCTTGTACGCGCCGGTCAGAAACACGCGCACGAGGTGGAGTGCGACGGCGACCACCATGAGGTGGGCCGAGATCCGATGAACCGCGCGGATCCAGGAGCCGAAAGTCACGACGTACTCGATGTCCTTCACCGACGCGTAGGCGCGCTCGACCGAAGGGATGTAGAGAAAGAGGAGCGGCAGGCCGGACACCACGAGGAGGAGCAGGAGCGCCGCGGAGACCGTTCCGAGCCAGAACGAGTAGGACCACGAGAGCGACGCCCGGTTTGCCTTCGCCGGGAACCAGTGGAGGAGGAAATTCGACACCACCGCGTCTCCCGCCTGGCGGTCCGACGCGGGACGCCAGCTCCAGAGCCGCCGGAAGTGAAAGCCGGGCGCTTCGGGAGAGGCGCCGGAGGACGCCGCTTTCGTCTCGGGAACGTCGGTGCTCATGCGAACTCCTTCAAGCGACCGTCAACCGGAAGTCGCGCTCGACCGGCCGGGCCAGGTCGACGACGAGTTGCCCGTCGTCGAGAGCGACCGAGAGGTGGTACCAGGTGAGCGGCTTCGGAGCGGGTCCGGACACGTTGGTGCCGTCGCCCGCGTACTTCGAGCCGTGGCAGGGGCACAGAAACCGGTGGGTCAGCCGGAGCGACTGCCCCGCAACGACCTTCGTCTCCGGCTGCGGGAGCGCCTCGGCGCGCACCGTGCAGCCGAGGTGGGTGCAGACTGCCGACACGGCGTGAAACGTATTGCCCTGGCGGAAGACGAAAAGCCGTTCGTCCGGAAGGAACTTCAGCCCGTCCGGAAAGTCGTTCGGCATTCCGACCTTCACGGTCGTCGGCGCGTCGTAAGAGACGTTCGGGACGAGCGACCGCATCGAGGCGATCGTTTGCGCTCCCAGGGCGGCGACGCCGCTGCCGATCCCCAGCTTCCACAGGAAGTCGCGCCGGTCCCCCTTTTCCTTCATCGATCGCTCCTTCCGGAAGCGGCTGCAGCGAACCGCTCGGTAATCGAGAATCTCTCCATCGTCATCGCATCCGTCGGACAGCGGATCGCACAGAGGCCGCACCGGATGCAGCGTTCGTCGTCTTTGACCATCGCCGAAAGCGGAACTTCGCCGAAGGCTTCGGCGCGTTCCGCCAGATGGCGCCTCTCCTCCTCCGGCAGGTCGAGGTCTTCGATTGGGACGAGGGAGAGGCAGAACTCGGGGCAAACGTCCACGCAGCGGCTGCACAGGACGCACTTCTCCGGGTCGTAAATCGTCTGCACGTGGCACACGAGGCATCGCGCCGCCTGTCGCCGCGCTTCGTCCTCCCCGTAGCCGGTCTCGACTTCGGAGATGCCCGTCCGCCGCGCGAGATCGAGGGTGGGCGGCGCCTCCCGGTCGAGGACCTCGAAACCCGCGATCATGCGGTACCGCGACGTCGCGATCTTCTCGATCTCGAGGTGACTTTCGATCTCCGCCGCTTCGCGTGAGAGGAAGGAGTGGATCGATCGCGCTGCGCGTTTCCCGTTGGCGACCGCCTCGATGAGGTTGCGCGGACCGAACGCGACGTCGCCGCCGGCGAAGACGCCGGGCGCGGAGGTCGCGAGCGTCTCGGGATCCACCCGGACTCCCCCCCCGGGTGTGAGAGCGACGCCGTCGACCGGCTGGAGGAAATCGAGATCCGCGCGCTGCCCGATCGCGAGGACGCAGGCGTCGGCTGGAATCGTCTCGACGTCCTCGTCGTCATACGACGGCGCGAACCGGCCGTTCGCGTCGAAAACCGACTTCACCCTGCGCAGGGCGATGGCCTCGAGCCGCGACGCGCCCAGGAATTCCTTCGGGCCGCGGCGGGTCACGAAGCGGACCCCTTCGCGCTTCGCCTCTTCGAACTCTTCCCGTCCCTGGACCGTGCGCAGGACCGGCATCTCGTCGAAGTTCTCGAGCGAGACGATGGTCACCTCGGAGGCTCCGCCCCGGACCGCCGCGCGCGCCGAGTCGAGAGCCTCTTTCACCCGGGCGTCGGCTCCGCCCGCAAGCTCGTCGGCGTCGGTCGCGGGCCGGAGAGCCGTCCGCGCCGCGTCGAACGCGACGAACCCGCCGCCGATCACGACCACGCGCCGGCCGAGACTCATCCGGTATCCGCGGTTGACGTTCAGGAGGTAGTCGATCGCTTTCACGACCCCGTCGCGATCCACGCCGGGCACCGCGAGATCCCGGCCTTTCGAAACGCCGACCGAAAGGAAGAAGGCCTCGAATCCGAGCGCGCGAAGCTCGGAGAGTCCGAATCCTGCGGTGAGCGGCTTCCGCAACTCGAGCTTCACGCCGAGGCCGCGCACCTTGTCGATCTCGGCGGCGAGGAGGGTCCTCGGCAGTCGATATTCCGGGATGCCGAACCGCATCATCCCGCCGGGCTCGTCGGCGGATTCGAAGACCGTCACGGCATATCCGAGCAGCGCGAGGTCGTTGGCCGCGGAGAGGCCCGCGGGCCCGGAGCCGATCACCGCGACTTTGCGCCGGGCGGGTGAGGCTTCGCTCGAGAGCGGGTGAACCGGCAGGTGGCCGGGGTAACGATTTCCCTCGGTCACGAGCTCGTGTCGAAGACGGTCCTGGGTTTCGGGGTGGATGGACTCGACCCCGTATCGCTCGGTCACGAATCGCTTCAACGCCCGGATGGTGATCGGCTCGTCGATCGAACCGCGGCGGCAGGCGTCCTCGCAGGGCGCGGCGCAGACTCGGCCGCATACCGACGCGAAGGGGTTCGGGGCGCGTGCGACCAGGTAGGCGTCCTCGTACCTGCGGTCGGCGATGAGCTGGACGTACCGCCCCGCGTCCGTCGCGACCGGACACCCCATCTGGCACTTGACCTGGGCCTTCCAGTGCTCGAGATCCGGAAAGCGAACGGCGACGGGCATCTTCAGTCCTGTTCGGGCGCATCGGCGCCCGAGACGCGCTCGGCGGCGCGACGCGTGTCCGCGGCGGGAAAGCGATAGTGGCCGCCGCGGGTGCGGATCGCTTTCAAGAGACCGAGGCGCGCCCAGCGCGTGACCGTGGAGGGAGAGACGCCGAAGAGGCGGGCGACTTCGCCGCGCGGGAGGAATGC
Organism: Acidobacteriota bacterium; assembly: GCA_046732075.1. Lineage (GTDB taxonomy): Bacteria > Acidobacteriota > Thermoanaerobaculia > UBA5066 > Gp7-AA6 > Gp7-AA6. Next base: position 6,806 of record JBKPMI010000411.1, read on the forward strand.
CGGTTCTGTCGCGCCCGCCGGGGCGATCGGAACGTCGGTCGGCTCTTTCATCCTTGCCTGGCGACAGGCTCTTCCGCGCCGAGCGAGCCGCGTATGACGGGCGTCATGCGCCGTGCTCTTTTTTGCTCGTTCGACCCGTTTGCGCTCTTTCGCCGGGGTGAGCTTCCGCCGATCGCCGCCGCGGCGATTGATGCGGTTAGATCAGGAGGCTCGCGCCCGCCGCGGGCTTCGGGGGCCGTCCGGAGACGATTCCGGACCGGGCCCGGGCGCGCCGGGCTCCGGTCCGTGGAAAGTGTGCTTTGGCCGCGGCTGTCTCTGCCGCTCCCGTCCGACCTGTCCTTCTATTTCTTCGCTTCCGGCGTCGGAGTGGGACCCCGGCCCCGCCCCCGACCGCGCTCGACCGGCTGCTTTCCCTCCGCGGGAGGCTGCGTCGCCTCGGCGGGCGGGGGGGCATTCCCGCGGCCCCTTCCCGGCTGCACGTCGCGACCCGGAGGGGGTCCGGCATCGCGGCCTCTTTCGGGCCGGACCTCTTGTGGGGGCGGTGGAGGTTGTGCGGGCGGTGGAGGCACCGGCGTCGGCTGTTCCCGCATGCGTCCGCGGCCCCGCTCGACCGCGGGCGGTTCCCGCGGAGGAGCCGGTGCGGGCGGCTCTTCCCGTTGACGCTGCACGCTCGGAGGAGGTTGCGGCGGCGCGGGCACGGGCGTCGGCTGTTCGCGCCGTCTCTCAAAGCTCGGCGGAGGCTGCTGTTGCTGCGGCGGCGCGGGTACGGGCGTCGGGAATTCTCTCCGGCGAAGACCGGGCGGAGTTTCGTCCGACGGCCGCTGCGGTCTCCCGCGCTCGATCACGTCCGGCTGCGGCACCGGAGTCTCGGGCGGCGCGACGCGGCGGCGCTCCAGACCCGGAGGCAAACCGGATGTCGGAGGCGGAGATGCCGGCCGGCCCCGTTCGATCGGCTCGACGGGCGGTTGCGGCCGTTGCGGCTCGGGAGCCCGTTCGATCGACGGCTCCGGGGCCGGACGCGCCGGGCGTCCCCGCTCGACCGGAGGTGCCGCCGGCGACGTGGTCGCCGGACCGGTGACGGGCGCCGCCGACACGGGCTGCTGCGACGTCGCCATCGGGCGGCCGCGCACGGCAGTGACGGGTTCGGCGCGCCGCGGCGTGGCTTCTCCGGCTCCCGCTGCCTTCGGGGACAGGGTCATCCGACCCGGCTGCGGGGCTACGGGACGCACCTCGGTCGCGGCCTGCGGCCGTCCGCGCCGCTCGACCGAGATCCTCGCGGCATCGGCCGGCGCGACGGGTGCGCCCCGGTTTTCGTTGATCACCGGCAGCTTGGCCTGGAACGTGGGCGGAGCCGGCGGAGGCGCCGTCCGCGCAACGACCATGCGGGAGACGGTCGACGGCGGAGGCTGCGGCGCGGCGGTCGTATCCTGTCGCGTCGCGACGCGAAGCGACGCGCGGGTCGGAGCGACCGGGATCGGCCCGGCGAGCACCGGCGCGGCGACGATCTGCCGAACGACGGACGAGTCACGCACGATGTTTCCCGAGACGATGCCCCCCGAGACGAAAGCATTGCGGGGCACGACGGTCATGTAGTTCCGGTTCGTGTACGTGGTGTTGCTGCGATAGTCCCGGTAGTCCCGGCGGGACCGGTCGCCCCACCACGGAGAGAACGAGTCGCGGGGGCCCAGCGGAAACCACCCGACGAATCCACCGCCGCCGATCGAGATGGAGGCGGACCACCCCGAGCCGCCGCCGGCGAACGCCACGAGGGCCGGCGAGTAGGCGACGGAGCGGACGGAGGGCGCGATCGGCACCCAGTACCAGCGGGAGGACATCCTCGTCCAGCGGCCGTAGTGATATGGAGCCCAGCCCCACGCCTCGGACGAGACCCAGGTCCAGCCCCAGGGGTCCTGCCATACCCAGTGACCCGAGCGGTAGGGAGCCCAATCCGCGGAAACCGACGTCGGAGACCAGGCCCAGCCGTATTCCGGGATCCGATCCCACCGGCCGTACTCGTCGAGGTCTTCCACGCCCGGGATGTCCGCGCTGACGTAGGTGTAGGAACGGGAGCGATTCCGGCGGTCGTCGCGCTGGGCTACCCAGCGATCCCACGAGTCGGCCGGTCCGAGACGCAGGATGTCGTAGCGCGGATCGTCGATCCCGTCGATTTCCATCTCCTCGCCCGCGTTCAGCAGGATCTCTCCGCCTCCCGCGGCCACGGTCGCGTTTCCGGCGCGAACAGCGACGCGGGTGAACCCACTCTCGTCCACGTCGACCCGGTAGTCGCCGGGTCGCTCGAACGTCACGGCGGAATTGGGGGTGTCGACCTCGAAGAGCTCGGAGTCGGAAAGGCGACGGATCCGGATCGAGGCCACGCCGGATCGGAGCGAGAACTGCTTCGTGTCTTCGGTCAGGTCGAGCGCCGTGAGGTCCGTTCGCGAGCCCACGCGGACGAAGTTGCCGCCGCGAACCTGGAGCTCGACGCGGCTGCGGCTTCCGGTGTAGATCCGGTCGCCCCAGGTCATGGGGACGTTTCGGTCGGCGGCCTGCCAGTAATCGGGGTCGTCGCCGCGCGAAAAGGAAACGTCTCCGGAAAGAAACGAGACCCGGGCGACCGTCTGGCGGATGTCCCCGTACTCGTCGCGAACGGAAGGGTCGCGATACTGGGCCGTCGCAACCAGCGAGGAGAAAACGCCGAGGATCACGCACCCGAGCGTGACGAGGGGCCGAAGATTTGTCGATTTGTTCATCATTTCCTTCTCTCTGGCTGTCAACACGTGCAACTCGCGTTCCCGCTTGTAGACCCCGAATTCCGAGGTTTTCGGAGGGCGGCGAATTTGCCGGGCGTCTCCGTGGCGGGAAGGATGTCACCCTCGGGCGCCAACCACTCTCTTTCAGCTCGAGACTCGAGCGACTCCTTCGCGTCCGACCGACTTCACGTCCGAGTGCCACTTCCAGAGCAGGTAAATGGCGGGATAGACGAGAAGCTCCATCGCGAACGAGGTGAAGAGGCCGCCGATCATCGGGGCGGCGATGCGCTTCATGACGTCGGCCCCCGTTCCGCTCGACCACATGATCGGTACGAGACCGAAGAAGGCGCACGCGACGGTCATGACCTTCGGACGCACGCGCCGGACGGCTCCGTGCAGGATGGCTTCCTCGAGGTCATGTCTCGTTTTCATGGCGCCCGCCGCCTTCCGCTCTTCGAACGCGAGATCGAGATACAGAAGCATGAAGACGCCGGTCTCCGCGTCGAGGCCGAGGAGAGCGATCAAACCCACCCAGACGCCGATCGACATGTTGTAACCGAGGGCGTACAGGAACCAGACCGCGCCGACCGCGGAGAACGGCACTGCGAGAAGCACGAGCAGAGTTTTCGGAAGCGACTTCGTGTTGGCGTAGAGCAGCGCGAAGACGAGGAAGAGCGTGACGGGAAGAACGACCCTCATCTTCTCGCGAACGCGCTCCATGGCTTCGTACTGGCCGCTCCAGAGGAGCGTGTAGCCCGTCGGGAGTTTCACGCTCCGCAGGACGGCGCGCTTGGCGTCTTGTATGTAGCCGCCGAGGTCGCGCTTCGCCGTATCGACGTCCACGTAGACGTAACCCGAGAGCCTCCCGTTTTCGTCGCGGATCATGGAAGGGCCTTCGACCAGCCGGATGTCCGCGATCTGCGAGAGCGGGATCTGCGCGCCCGACATCGTGGGAACCAGGGTGCGGGCGAGATTGTCCGGCTCGTCGCGGAGCTCGCGGGGGTACCGGACGTTGACCGGATATCGTTCGCGCCCTTCGACCGTGGTCGTGACGTTCTCTCCGCCGATCGCGGCCATGATGACTTCCTGGACCTCTTTGATGGTCAGGCCGTACCGGGCGATCTCGGGGCGCTTCAGGTCGAAATCCACGAAATATCCGCCCGCAACCCGCTCGCCGTAGACGCTCCGCGTACCCGGGACCTGCTGGAGCACCTGCTCGAGCTCTTTTCCGATCGCCTCGATCTCGGTCAGGTCGGACCCGAAGACCTTGATCCCGACCGGTGTCCGGATGCCCGTTGTCAGCATGTCGATCCGGTTCTTGATCGGCATCGTCCAGGCGTTCGTCTGGCCGGGAAGCTGAAGCTTCGCGTTCATCTCGTTGACCAGCTCGTCCCACGAGATCGTCTCGGGCCAGAGCGGCGTGAGGATCGGCTTGACGAACCCGGGCAGCCGTCCCGAGTACCAGCGGTCTCTCGTGCGCCACTCGGACTCGGGCTTCAACGTCACGACGGTTTCCATCATCGAGAACGGCGCGGGGTCCGTCGACGTTTCTGCGCGCCCGGCCTTCCCGAACACCCGCTCGACCTCCGGAAAACTTCGGAGGATTCGATCCTGCGTCTGAAGGAGCGACTGCGCCTGCGTGACGGAGATCCCGGGCAACGTCGTCGGCATGTACAGGATGGAACCTTCGTTCAACGGCGGCATGAACTCGGACCCGAGTCGTTTGTAAGCGGGAATCGTCGCAAGCACGATGAGAAGAGCGAGCACGATGACGAGCTTCGGGTGGCGGAGCACGAACCGGGCCGGAGGGTCGTAAAGGCGGAAAAGAACGCGGGAGACGGGGTGCTTCTCCTCCGGATGCATCTTCCCGACGAGGACCGCGTTCGTCGCCCAGCAGAGCCAGCGAGGCCGGAAGTCGTAGTTCTTCAGCCGGGTGAACAGCAGCCGGATGGCGGGATCGAGAGTGATCGCGAGGACCGCCGCGATCGCCATCGCGAAGTTCTTCGTGAAGGCCAGCGGCCGGAACAGCCGGCCCTCCTGCGCCTCGAGGGCGAAGATCGGCGTGAAGGAAACCGCTATGACGAGAAGAGAGAAAAAACTCGGACGCCCGACCTCCTGGATCGCCCGGATCAGGATCTCCTTGTAGTCCCCCTTTCGTCCGTCCCGATCCCAGATCTCGAGTTTCTTGTGGGCGTTCTCGACGACGACGACCGCAGCGTCCACGAGCGCCCCGATCGCGACGGCGATGCCCCCGAGAGACATGATGTTGGAGCTGATGCCGAACATCTTCATCGGGATGAAGGAGAGGACCACCGCCGCGGGAATCGTGATGATCGGGATGACCGCGCTCGGGATGTGCCACAGAAAGATCAGGATGATGAGCGAGACGATCAACATCTCGAGGATCAGCTCGTACCGGAGCGTCTTGATCGAACGAGCGATCAACTCGGAGCGGTCGTAGGTCGTGACGATCTTCACGCCTGCCGGCAGCGTCGGCTCGATGGCTTTCAATCGCTCCTTGACGTGGCGGATGACTTCCATTGCGTTGGCGCCGTGCCGCATGACCACGACCGCGGCGGCGACCTCCCCCCGGCCGTCGAGCTCGGCAATGCCGCGGCGAAGCTCCGGACCGATCTGGATCTGCGCCACGTCCCGCAAGCGGACGGGGGTTCCCTTTTCGTCTGTCTTGACGACGATCTCCTCCAGGTCCGAGATCGAGCGGATGTACCCGCGAGCGCGCACCATGTATTCGGCGCCGCTCCACTCGATCAGCCTTCCTCCCACCTCGTTGTTCGACGCCCGGATCGCCTCGACGAGCGTCATGAGAGGCACTCCGTGGGCCGAGAGGCGATTCGGATCCACCGTGACCTGGTACTGCCGGACGAAACCCCCGACGCTCGCCACCTCCGCCACGCCCGGGACCGACTGAAGGTCGTATCGGATGTTCCAGTCCTGGATCGAACGCAGGTCCGCGAGCGAGTGTCCCCCGGTTTCGTCGACGAGGGCGTACTGGAAAATCCACCCGACGCCCGTCGCGTCGGGCCCGAGCTCCGTGCGGACTCCCTCGGGCAGTCGGGGCTGGATCTTGGAGAGGTACTCGAGCGTGCGGCTTCGCGCCCAGTAGAGGTCGGTTCCTTCGTCGAAGATCACGTAGACGTAGGAAAACCCGAAGTCGGAGAAGCCGCGGATCGCCTTGACCCGCGGCGCGCCCAGCATCGACGTGATGATCGGATAGGTGACCTGGTCCTCGATGATGTCGGGGCTGCGGTCCCAGCGGGAATAGATGATCACCTGCGTGTCGGAGAGGTCGGGCAGAGCGTCCAGGGCGATGTTGCTGATGCTCCAGACGCCGACCAGGATGGCCGCGCCGGTCAGGACGAGGACGACAAAACGGTTGCGGGCGCAGAAGGCGATGATGCGTTCGATCATCTTCGCCTCTCAGTGCTGGTGCGGCGATGCCGCGGGCGTCTTGTCTGGAGCGGCCATTCCGGTGAGCGCCGCCTTCAGCCGGGACTCCGAATCGATCAGGAAGTTTGCCTGTGTGACGACTTCTTCTCCCGCCCGAATTCCTTCGCGGATCTCGGAAACGCCGTCGACTCTGGCCCCCGGAATCACGGCGCGCGGCTCGAACCGGCCGTCCCCCTTCGCCACGAAGACCAGGGATCTCGTTCCGGTCGAGAGCACCGCCCCGTCGGGCACGGTCACGACGCGGCCGAGCGGCCGCTCGAGGACGACGTCCGCGTACATCTCGGGCTTCAGGCTCCCGTCCGCGTTCTCGAGCTGCACGCGGACCTTGACGGTGCGGGTCTTCTCGTCCAGGACCGGCGCGATGAAGGAGACCTTGCCCGTCCAGGTTCGCCCCGGGAGATACGAGAGACTCATTCGCGCCGTCTGCCCGAGGGCGACGAAAGGCATCTCGGACTCGTACACGTCGGCCAGGACCCAGACGCGCCGGATGCCCGCGATCTCGAACAGCGTGTCCGCCGGCATGACGCGCCCTCCCTGGACGGCGTTCTTGGAGAGCACGACCCCGTCGACCGGTGAGTACAGGGTGAGCGCCTTCCGGGGCTTCCCGGTCCTCTCGAGCTCGGCAATTTCCCGGGGACTGATGTCCCAGAGCAGAAGTCGCTGGCGTGCGGACTCGTAGAGGTCCACTCCTCCCCGCGCGACCTCGGGATTCGTCGACTTCTGAAGTTGCCGGCGGGCGCGGACCGCGATCAGGTACTCCTCTTGCGTCGCCAGAAGCTCGGGGCTGTAGATGGAGAGCAGCGGCTGCCCCCGGCGAACCGCCTTGCCGGTGTAATCGACGTCCAGGCGCTCGACGTAACCCTCGAACTTCGCGTGCACCTGGGCCTGCAGCGTCTCGTCGAAGGTCACGCGCCCCACCGTCCGGATGGTCTTCGTCAAATCCCGCATTTCCGCCTTTCCGACCCGGACGCCGATCGCCTGCTGCTTCTCCTGCGAGATCCGGATCGTGGAGGAGCCTTCGACGCCATCGTCGTTCTCGTAGACCGGAACCAGATCCATGTCCATGAAGGGAGACTTGCCCGGCTTGTCCGACCTGTAGCCCGGGGTCATCGGATCGGTCCAGTAGAGGACCTTCTTTTCGCGAGGCGGGATCGAGGATGCGGAGGGCGCGGGTGAGGGCGCGCGGGCGACCGATCCACTCCTCGAATCGCCTTTCCGCGACACGGCCAGTGCCAGGAAGGCGCCCGCGAAGACGACCGCGAGGATCCATGGAAGCCCCGAACGAAGGAAGGATTTCATCGTCGTTACCTCATGGGGGAAGAGGAGGTGATGCCGGACACGGCGCCGTCCGGACCCATGGTTGCGGCAGCGGTCGGCGCGGCTTTCATGCCCGCGCCGTCCAGCAGGTCCGCCTCGTCGATCGAGACGCGCCACTTCTCGGCGTCGGCCAGACGCGCCAGAAGGCGTGCTCGGTCGGCGTAAAGCGTGTTCAAGGCTTCCAGCACGGTCAGGAACGGGACCGTTCCGGTGCGATAGCTGGCGATCGCCGACTCGAGAGAGATCTGGTCCACGGGAAGGACTCCGTCGCGATACAGGCGGGCGACCCGGATCGCGGCCGCGAGATTCTCCATTCGCTCTCTCGTCCGGAACTCGAGGTCGAGAGCCGCGGAGGAGGCGCGGGACTCGTCGGCGTGCACGTCGGCCTGTGCCGCGGCGAGCCGGGGGCGTTGCCGCGAACCCGCGTAGACCGGCAGGGTGATTCCGAGCCCGACCTGCCACATCGGGTCGAGCCCGCCGCGATACATGGGGCCGCCGCTCGCGACGAAATCGGGAAGGAGGTCCTTCTTCGCGAGCGAAACCCGTCGGCGGCCGGCCTCGATCGCCCGGCCGATTCCGGCGAGCTCCGGGCTGCGCTCCCGCACCGCCGGCAGGAGAGCTGAAAGTTCCGGGAGCCGCTCGCGGAATTCCAGATGGCCGGCGGTTCGAATCTCGGTCTCCTGCGGGCGGACGAGCAGGCGATTCAGCTCCGCCCGCCGCGCGGCCATCTGCGCGTTCTGGTCGGCGCGCGCCTCGTCGATCCGGATGACCTCGACCTCCGCCCTCAGGAGGTCCTGCTGTACGCCGAGCCCGACGGCGTAGCGCGCGCGGACGATCTCCGAGATTTCCCGCCACGCCCGGCCGCGGTCTTCGATCAGGTCGAGAAGGTCACGAGCCAGGAGGTGATCGATCCAGGCCCGCCGGATGCGCGCTTCGATCTCGAGGCGGGCCCGACCGACCCGGGACCGGTCGACCTCTTCGGCACGCTCGGTCGCCTCCTCCCCGGCCAGGCGGAGCTTGCCCGGCCAGGGCAGCGGCTGGGAAAACATGGCTCCGAGAAAGGTCATGTCCCGCCGGCCCAGCGAGAACGCGGTCCCGTCGTTCTGGTAATTGAACGAGAGAAACGGGTCGGGAAGAGTTCGCGCGGGCGCGATTCGCTCGCGCGCCGCGGCCGCCTCGGCCTCGGCGCCCGCGATTTCGGGACTCTTGGAGAGAGCCTCCGCGACCAGCCCGTCGAGCGCCGCGTCGGGCAGCGTCGCCCGCGTGTCCTGCGCGCAAAGCGGCGCCGCGGCCAGCAGGGGGAGAAGGAGTAGCGCTGATTTGTTGATCACCGGTCTGGATCCTCCGAACGGGGCCGTGCGCGGCCCAGCAAGAAACGCGGAGTCGTCTCCGCCGTCTCGACTCAGAGGGAGATCGGGATCAGATTTGGAACTGCGAGTGCAGAAGATGGAGTCGGGGAGGGTGCTCCACTGTCGCGCAGGTGAGCGAGAGCGTGGATCCAGACCGCGAGACCCGCGGAGAGAGTGTGAGTGCCGGGGCGGCCGCAAGAACAACCGTCGTGGAAGCGGCGGCGGTCGGGGACACATTTGCAGCAGACTTTTCGAATTTCGGTGCACAACCCGCCGCGCCGCCGTCGGGGCAACAGTCCATGGCCGGCGCCGAAAGCCTCGCGGGTTGGTCGCCGGCCGGCAGGGTGCAGCAGAAGAGCGGGTCGGCGAGGAGTCCGACGGCCAGGACGAGAAGCGTGAGGGCGAGACCGACCGTTTTCATGCTCTTTCGGCTCTCATCCGCTCGGCCCGCCGGACTCCCCGGCACGTTCAGGCCGCCATCCGGATCTCGCTCTCCATTTCGGAGCGCCCGCGCCGCCAGGTGAAGAAACCGGCCAGCGCGAGCAGGAGGCCGGCCGCCGCGATCGTGAAGGCCCCGATGGCCGGATAGGACGAGACCAGGAGCCCGTCGATCGTTTCGTGTCCGAAGAGAGGCGGCACGAAAAGCGCGACGCCTCGGGGCGTCGGAGTCGAGAGATATCGGCCGTAAAAGTCCAGTCGTCCGGCAAAGCTCCACATCGAGAACCCCACGAAGTAGGCGAACAGCGCGGAGACGTCGACGAGGGACATCCCCGTGCCGATTGCCGCGGCGCGGAGCAGGAGCAGCGCCAGGCCGCCGACGACGAACGGCATCCACCGCGAGTCGGGCGAGCCATCGGTCCCGAGCTCGACCGCCTCCGTCGAAGCGCTGACCGATTCGATCCGGCCGACGTGCAGGGCGAGCCCGAAATGCGTGGAGAGCGACGGAGAAACCGCGGTGATCCTCCAGAGGGGCAGGAAATAGCTGGCGATCATCAGGAGAGCGGCCGCGAGCAAGAGTCCGCGGACGACGCGATGGAGCGGGACGTTCAGGTACTGGCGGCGTCTCTCGAGGGGAACGTTCATGGTTCAAGTCCCTCCGTGAGAAACATCTCCCGGCCGCGGCGAGCCGTCCTGATGCAAACGAATCAGCGTTCGCCGCCGCCGGCCGGGCGCGTCGCCGAACGATGGCGATGGTGCAATTGCACCATGTCGCCGGCCGGCTGCGGTCCTACGGTTGGCTCCAGGCCAGGGGGAAATGAAGACACCGAACCGTGCCGGAGCCAGACCGTGACGTCCGAAGGACGGCACATCGAAGTCCGGGGGACGGTCCAGGGAGTCGGATTCCGCCCCTGGATCTGGCGGCTCGCGCTCGAAAGCGGTGTGAACGGCCGGGTGTCGAACGACTCCCGCGGCGTCACCATCGAGGCGTTCGGTACCGAAGGAGCCCTGGACACGTTCCTCCACGGAATGCGGACCGCGCCTCCACCGGCGGCCGAGATCCGCAGCCTTTCGTGGAATGCGATTCCGCCCGAAGACACCGGTGAGTTCGTGATCGTGGCGAGCCGGCTGAGCGAGGGGCTGGAGGTCTCGATTCCGCCGGACCTCGCGACCTGCGGCGAATGCCTCGCGGAGATCCGGGATCCGTCGAACCGCCGATACGGGTACGCGTTCACCAACTGCACGAACTGCGGCCCGCGCTTCACGATCGTGCGCGAGGTCCCGTACGACCGGCCGGCGACGACCATGGCCGCTTTCCCGATGTGTGCACGGTGTCGCGCGGAGTACGAGGACCCCGCCGATCGGCGATTCCACGCCCAGCCCAACGCCTGCCCGGAGTGTGGTCCACGGCTTCAGGCGCTCTCCGCGGACGGCGAGTCGCTGCTGGGGACCGATCCGCTGCGCTGGGCGGCCCGGGCTCTGGTCGCGGGACTGATCGTCGCCATCAAGGGGCTCGGCGGATTCCACCTGGCCTGCGATGCGACCTCTCCGGATGCGGTCGCGCGTCTGCGGCGGAGGAAGAGGCGGGAGGAAAAGCCCTTCGCGGTGATGGTGCGGGACCTCGACGAGGCCGAGTCCGTCGCGCACGTCTCTCCGGCGGAGCGGGCACTGCTCGAGTCCACGGAGCGGCCGATCGTCCTGCTCGCGAGAAAGGAGACGTCCGGGATCGCATCCGACGTCGCTCCGGACACCTCGCTCGTGGGACTGATGCTTCCGTACACCCCGCTCCACCATCTCCTGCTCGCGGAGGCCGGGCGGCCGCTCGTGATGACCTCCGGGAACCTCTCCGAGGAGCCGATCGCCTGCGGGAACGCGGAAGCGATCGCCCGCCTCTCCGGCATCGCCGACGGGTTCCTGGTGCACGACCGGGAGATCGAGTCGCGCTGCGACGACTCGGTGGCTCGTCTCATTGCGGGTCGGCCCACGGTGCTGCGCCGATCCCGCGGTTGGGTTCCCCGGTCGATTCCGTTCGACGCCCCTTTCTCCGAGCCGGTGCTCGCCTGCGGGGGGCACCTGAAGAACACGTTCTGCATCGGTCTCGCCGGCGCCGCCTACCTGGGACCGCACATCGGAGACCTCGAGAACCTGGAAACGCTGACGGCTTACGAAGAAGCGATCGATCGCCTCGAGCGCTTCCTCCGGGTTCGACCCGAGGTCATCGCCCACGACATGCATCCGGCCTACGTTTCGACGGTCTATGCGCGCGGCCGCAGCGGCCGCAAGGTCGCGGTGCAGCATCACCACGCCCACGTGGCGAGCGCGATGGCCGAACACGGCCTCTCCGGACCGGTCCTCGGAGTCGCCTACGACGGCACGGGATACGGAACCGACGGCTCCGCATGGGGCGGCGAGATCCTGCGGGTGCAGGGCGCAGCTTTCGAGCGCCTCGGCACGTTCCGGCCGATCGCTCTGCCCGGTGGCGACGCCGCGATCCGGGAAGTCTGGCGGATCGCGCTCGCGATGCTCTCCGACGCCTACCCGGAAGGTCCGCCTCGGGATCTTTCCCTCTTCTCCGGGATCGACCGGCGCCACCTCGACGGCGTCGATCGGATGATCGCGCAAGGCGTCTCGTGCGCTTGGGCGCGAGGCGTGGGGCGCTACTTCGACGCCTTCGGGGCGCTCTTCCTGGAGCGACCCGTCTCCCGATACGAGGGGCAGGTTGCGGCGGCGTGGAACTCCATCGCCGACGAGAGCGAGCACGACTCGTATCCGCTCGTCCTGGATCCCTCGCACGATCCGCCGGAGCTCGACCTGCGTCCGGCGGTGCGAGCGGCGGTCTCGGACTACCGGGCCGGTCGCGGGCCGGACCGGATCTCCGCCCGGTTCCACAACACGATCGCGAGGGGAACTGGAGCGCTCGTGCGCCGCGCATTCGAGGAGTCCGGAACCCTTCCGGTCGTCCTGACCGGGGGCTGCTTCCAGAACGACCTGTTGACCCGGCGGACCATCGAAGAGCTCGCTCCAGCGTCGGTGTTCCTGCACGGGCGCGTGCCCCCGGGCGACGGAGGGCTGGCGCTTGGGCAGGCGTTCGTGGCGTCCGCGATCGTTTCGAGAGGAGGCGACTGATGTGTCTCGGCGTTCCCGGACGCGTGGTTTCGGTCACCGAGTGGACGGCGGTCGTGGATTTCTGGGGCGTGCGCCGGGAGGTCCGGCTCGACATCGTGGACGAGCCGGTTCAACCGGGCGACTACGTCTTGAACCACGTCGGCTTCGCCATCCGGCGCATTCCGGCGGAGGACATCGAAGGGACGCTCGCGATGTACGAGGATCTGATCCGGCAGGCGCCGGCCGACGACCTGATGGCGCTCGACGTGCGCGGCGAGATCGACGGGACGGGGCGGCGCAGTGGATAGCATCCAGCTCGACGCGGCGCTCCGCCAGCTGAAGTTTCGCGATCCGCTCGTGGCGCGGCGTCTCGCGGAAGCGATCGCGGGCACCGTCGCCGAGATCGGCCGCTCGCCCGTCTCGGTGATGCACGTGTGCGGCAGCCACGAGCAGGCGATCGCGAAGTTCGGCCTCCGGGCGACGTTCCCGAAAGATCTGAACGTCATCATGGGCCCGGGTTGCCCGGTCTGCATCACGGACATGCCCGAGGTGGACGAGGGCGTCGCGCTCGCGCGCCAGGGTGTGATCGTCGCCTCCTACGGCGACATGTTGAAGGTGCGGGGCACCGCCCTGTCGCTGAACGACGCGCAGGCCGAGGGCGCGAGCGTCGAGGTCGTCTACAGCGCCGCGCAGGCTGTCCAGCTCGCGCGGAAGACCGATCGCGAGGTCGTCTTCTTCTCGACCGGGTTCGAGACGACCGCCGTCGCAACGGCCGCGGTGCTCGAGGCGGGCGTGCCGGACAACTTCTCCGTTCTCTCGGCGCATAAGTACATCCCGCCCGTGATGGAGATCGTCGCGGAGATGCCGGAGACGCGCGTCGAGGGCTTCCTCGCGGCGGGTCACGCCGCGGCGATCACGGGATGGGGGATCTTCGAGCCGTTCGTCGAGCGCCACGGGATTCCAGTCGTCGTCGCCGGGTTCGAACCTCTCGACATTCTCGCGGGCCTGGCTCGCCTGGTCGAGCTCGTCCGCGATCGGGCTCCACGGGTGGTCAACATGTTCCCGAGGTGCGTCACGCGCGAGGGCAACAGGCGCGCGCAGGAGCGGCTCTGGAACGTGTTTCGTCCGGTCGGGGGTCGGTGGCGCGGCATCGCGCACGTGCCCAACGGAAACCTGAGGCTGCGCGACGAGTGGGCGCGCTTCGACGCGCGGCGCCGGTTCAAGATCGATCTCGCCTCGCTGTGGGACGGTGTGCCGTCGACGCTCGCGGCCGACTGCATCTGCGGCGACATCATGTCCGGCATCGCCTCGCCCGACGACTGCAAGCTCTTCGGGAAGGAGTGCGTGCCCGACACGCCCGTGGGCGCCTGCATGGTTTCCTCGGAGGGCACGTGCAAGATCTGGCATCAGTACGGCGGACATCCCGACCTGGCGGCGCTGTGAGGACCGGGCTCGCGCTCCTGGAGCAGAGGATCAGCCTGCGGCAGGGGGCCGGCGGCAGCGCGATGCGGGCGCTCATCGAGGACGTCTTCCTGCGCGACGCCTCGGAGGTCGAGCCCGGCGAGATCGGGCCGCTCGCGATGGACGACGGGGCGGCGCTCAGGGTGGGAGACCGCTGGCTCATCCTGACGACGGACTCGCACGTCGTCCACCCCATCTTCTTCCCGGGCGGCGACATCGGGCGCCTGTCGATCTGCGGCACCGTGAACGACCTCGCGATGATGGGCGCGACCGAGGTGCTGGGCCTGACGTGCGGCGCGATCCTCGAGGAAGGCTTCCCGCGCACCGACCTCGAGCGGATCCAGGCTTCCATGGCGCAGGCGTGCCGCGAAGCGGGCGCCCGCATCGTCACGGGCGACACGAAGGTGATGGGCAAGGGGGAGCTCGACGGCGTCGTCCTCAACACGACCGGCGTCGGCCTGACCGACCGGATCGTTCCCGACTCGGGGCTCGAGCCGGGCGACGTGATCGTCGTGACGGGCACCATGGGCGACCACGGCCTCGCGATCCTCGCGGCCCGGCACGCCCTGCAGCTCGAGGGCGACCTCTTCTCCGACGTTGCCCCCATCAATCGCATGATCGCGAGCGCGCTCCGGGCCGGCGGCGAGGGCGTGGTGGCGCTGAAGGATCCGACCCGCGGCGGCCTCTCTTCCGCGCTGCACGAGATGGCGGGCAAGAGCCGCGTGGGCATCCTGCTCGATGAGACGGCAGTCCCGGTCACCGAAGCGGTCCGGGCGGCGGCGGATCTGCTGGGCATCGATCCGCTGCACGTCGCCAACGAGGGCAAGGCCGTCCTCGGCGTGCGGCCCGACGCGGTGGACGCGGTCCTCGCGGCCCTCCGCTCCGACCCGCTCGGGCGCGACGCCGCCGTCATCGGGACTTGCCTCACGGAGCGACCCGGCAACGTGATCCTCGACACCGGCTTCGGCCGGCGGCTCCTCTCCGAGCCGGACGGCGAGCTCCTCCCGCGGATATGTTGACGCCGCTGCGCGTCGCGGTGCTCTGCTCCCGGCGCTGTCCGGGTGCGCGCGACCTTCTCGCCGGCGGCGCCCCCGGCGCGCCGTGGGAGCTCGTCGCCGCGCTCTCTTCCGACGAGGAGCTGGCGGACCGTTCGCTCCTGGAGGCGGCGGGAGTACCGCTCGTCTCCTTCCCGATCCGCGCGTACTATCGGCGCCGGGGCCGGCCGCTTTCCGACCTTTCGGTTCGAGCCGACTACGACCACGAGGTCGGGCGCTTTCTCGCGCCGTTCCGCCCCGACCTGCTTCTCTTCTCGAGCTATCTCTACGTCGCGACGCCGGCGCTGCTCGACCGGTTCGACGGCCGCGTGATCAACATTCACGGGAGCGATCTCGACCGGCGCGGTCCGGACGGGCGGCCGAAGTACCTCGGGCTGCGCGCCGTGCGCGACGCGATCCTCGCGGGCGAGCGCGAAACGCGCGGGACCGCCCACTGGGTGACCGAGGAGGTCGACCTGGGGCCGCCGATCCTTCGCTCGGCCGCGTTCCCGGTCTCGCCCCTCGTGCGGGCAGCGCTCGAGCGGAGCGACCTCGCTTCGGTGAAGGCCTATGCCTTCGCCCACCAGGAGTGGATGCTCTCCGAAGCGTGGGGACCGCTGTGGCGCGACGTTCTGGGTCTCGTGACGGCGGGGAGCGCCCAGCCGGAACCGTGGGCCGAAGCGGTCGCCGTGGGGATGGGCCGATGAGCGACTCGATCCACGTCGAGCGGCGCGGCGCCGTCGGCGTGATCACGATCGCGCGCCGCGAGCGATTCAACTCGCTCGACGTCGAGACCGCGCAGGATCTGAGGAAGGCCGGTCTCCAGTGCGCCCGCGACTCCGAGCTTCGGGTCGTGGTGCTGCGCGGCGACGGCGGCGTCTTCTGCAGCGGCGCGGACCTGAAGTACATCCGCGCCGGCGGCGACGCAGCGGACCTCGGCTACCTCCAGGAAGGACGCGAAACACCGAAGGGATACGGCGCCATCTTCCAGCAGATCCTGGAGTACCTGCACAGCACGATCTCGGAAATCAAGCGCGCGTCCAAGCCATTCCTCGCGGCAGTGGACGGCGTCGCGGCGGCCGGCGGCTTCGGCCTCGCGATGTCCTGCGACCTCGTCTACGCGTCGGAGAGGGCGACCTTCGAGTGGGCCTACGGCAAGACCGGGCTGACCGGCGCCGAGAGCTCGACCTTCTTCCTGCCGCGCCTGCTGGGACTGCGCCGCGCGATGGAGCTCGTGCTGGTCAACCCGCGGCTCGATGCGAAAGCGGCGCTCGAGTGGCACCTCGTCAACGCGGTGCTGCCGGTGGAGGGCTTCGACGAAGCGGTCTTCGAGATCGCCGGCCGGATCGCGCGGGGGCCGACGGAGGCGCTCGGGATCGCGAAGGGCCTGATCCACCAGGCGGCCGGCGTCGACCGGCTCGACTTTCACCTGGATCGGGAGATCGAAGCGCTGGCGCGGATCGCCGACGGAAAAGACTTCGCGGAGGGGCTGGAGAGCTTCTTCGAGAAGCGGCCCGCGATCTTCTCAGGTCGAAGCTAGAGCTGCAGGCTGCTCCCACCAGGGAGCCGTCCGGGCCGGACTCGCGCGTTGCCGGGGCGCGAGATTCAGACCCCGCAGCCGTTCGACGGCCATCGCGGCGGCGCGTGGCACGGCCTCCTGAACCGCCGAGGAAAGGCCGACGCCCATTTCAACCGATCCGGGCACGACCCCGATCAGGACGACATCGCGCGGCGCGGCGCCGGCGAGCGTCAGCGCGGACAGGACCTCGGTCAGTCCGGGGTCGTGCGGCGACAGGCGAGGCTGCGCCGGGCGGGCGAGGAGCTGCTCCCTCGAGTAACTGCGGATCGTGCCGGGAGGGCCGTCGGACCTCACGGTGTCGACGATCAAGATGGTGTCGGCGTCGGCGACGTACGGAACGAGGTCGAGACCGGGAGTGCCGACGTCGACGACCTCCACGCCCTCGGGAAACTCCCAGTTCGCGAGGAGTTCCTCGATCACCCAGGGGCCGACCGCGTCGTCCCCCATCAGGACGTTGCCCAGCCCGAGGACTCGGACCTTCGGGATGGGCATTGCTTCAGAGCGCCTTGACGCGCGCGATCTCCCGGCCCTCGGG
>JBKPMI010000412.1:0-4029 GCA_046732075.1 Acidobacteriota bacterium
GTCGCATAGTCGGCGAGCGAGCCGCCGTCGTCGTCGGAAGCGATTTCGCAATACACGGCCTCCGCCGGCACGTACATGAGCGCGAAGTCGAACGTCCCGTCGAACGGCCGGATGTACTTCTCCCGGATCGCCTCGACGTGCCGCTTCACGTCGCCCCCGAACTCCCGCTTCGCCTTCTTGCGATCCGCCTCCTCCGGAGCCTCGCGTGACCGCCGGAAGTTCTCCAGCGGAAACTTGCTGTCGACCGGCACGATGCGCTCCCCCAGGAAGATGGCGGCGTCCACGATCGTCCGGTCCGGAAAGACGTGCCGCATTGCCCACGACCCCGGCGGGAGCGCCTCGCGCAGCGCCTGCTCCAGGAACGTCTCGCCCAGGTTCCCGCGGATCTTCGGGGGCTTCAGGAGATCCTCCAGCCGCGTCATCCCGCCAGCGAGCTGCTCGATCCGCTCGGACGCCTGGAACACCCGTCCGATCTTCTCCCGCACCTCGCCCAGCGTGTCGGAGACGTTCTTCTGGCCGGCGGCCAGTCGGTTCTCGACCGCCGACACCCTGTCCCCCACGTCGCGCCGGAGCTCTTCCACCCGGCGGTCCATGGACTCGGAGGATCCGCGCACCGCGGCGACCTCGACGAGGAGCAGGTCGAGGCGGGGATCCTCCTCCTTCCGGCGGAGGAGGACGAAGAGGATTCCGCCCACGACGACCGCGGCGGCGGACGAAACGAGGATGGTGGTGAGCATGTTGTTTTCAGGATAACCGCCTGAGGGACAAATGGTGTCCGACCGGCGGACATGCGATAGTCGCGGGCGGCCCCGGGCAACCCGCGGGCCCGACCTCCGTACTGCTTTCCGGAAGGAGCACCGAATGCGCACCGCGACTTCTCTCCTCGTCGGGGCGATCCTGCTGCTGGGTACGGCTTCCGGCGCGGACACCGCCCAGAAGGGCATCGAGCTCTCGGACATGGATCGGAAGGCCGACCCGTGCACCGACTTCTTCGAATTCGCCAACGGGGCGTGGCGGGCGGCGAACCCGATCCCGGCCTCCCTGCCGCGCTGGAGCCGGCGCTGGGCCGCGGGCGAGTCCACCAAGGAGCAGCTGAAGCAGCTCCTCGACGAGACCGCGGCGGCCGGACAGGCCCAGCCCGGCTCGGTCGAGCAGCTGATCGGCGACTACTACGGCGCCTGCATGGACGAGGCGACCGTGAACCGCCTGGGCGTCAAGCCGATCGAGCCCCTCCTCGCCGAGATCCGCGCCATGAAGAGCTCCGCCGACGTCTCGAGCATGATCGGCCGCTTCCACCGGATGGGAATCGGCGTGCCGTTCTTCTTCGGCGGCGAGTCCGACGCCCACAACCCGAACGACGTCATCGCGAAGGTCTTCGCGAGCGGCCTGGGGATGCCGGACCGCGACTACTACGTCAAGACCGAGGACCGGTTCAAGGAGGCGCGCGCGAAGTACCTCGCCCACGTGGCCGCCATTTTCCGGCTGACCGGCGAGAGCGACACCCGGGCAAAGGCCGAGGCGGACACGGTCCTGCGGATGGAAACGAAGCTCGCCGAAGCCTCCCTCGACAACGTCGCCCTGCGCGACCCGAAAGCGACCGATCACAAGACCACGTTTGCGGACCTCCAGAAGATGACGCCGCACTTCCCCTGGGCCGCGTACTACAAGGCCGCGAACGTGACCGCGGGCGATCTGAACGTGGCGGAGCCGAAGTTCCTGGCGGAATTCGACCGGCAGCTCGCTTCGACCCCGATCGCCGACTGGAAGGTCTACCTCCAGTGGCACCTCGCCAACGCCGCGGCGTCCTCGTTGTCCGACCCGTTCGTCCAGGAGGACTGGGAGTTCAACGGCAAGTTCCTCTCCGGCGCGAAGGAGATGAAGCCTCGCTGGAAGCGATGCGTGGAGTCGACCGACCGGCAGCTGGGCGAGGCGCTCGGAAAGAAGTACGTCGAGAAGTACTTCCCGCCGGAGGCCAAGGCGCGCATGCAGGAGATGGTGGCCAACCTCCGGCTCGCGATGAAGGAGACGATCGAGGGCCTGGACTGGATGAGCCCCGCGACCAGGAAGCGGGCTCTCGAGAAGCTGTCCACGTTCAACCCGAAGGTCGGCTACCCCGACCGGTGGAAGGACTACAGCAAGGTCGCGATCCGCCGGGGGACGTTCTGGGAGGACGTGGTCGCGGGGAGGCAGTTCAACGTCGAGGACAACCGGGGGACGATCGGCAAGCCGGTCGACCGCGGCCGGTGGGGCATGACGCCGCCCACATCCGACGCCTACTACAACCCGCTCTTGAACGAGCTCGTCTTCCCCGCCGGGATCCTGCAGCCGCCCGCTTTCTCCATGCAGAACAACGACGCCGTGAACTACGGCGCGATCGGCGTCGTGATCGGCCACGAGATCAGCCACGGTTTCGACGACGAGGGGGCGCAGTTCGACGCCCAGGGCCGTCTCAACAACTGGTGGACCGACGAGGACCTGAAGAGGTTCCAGGACAAGGCGGCCTGCGTCGTGCGGCAGTTCGACGGCTACTTCGTCGAGCCCGGAATCCACCACAACGGCAAGCTCGTGCTGGGCGAGAGCATCGGGGACCTCGCCGGCGCGAAGATCGCGTACCGGGCCTTCCAGATCTCGCAGAAGGGAAAGCCGCCGCTTCCGGACGTCGAGGGCTTCTCCCCGGATCAGCAGTTCTTCATCGCGTGGGGGCAGTTCCGGGGCGACGCCGTCCGGCCCGAGTTCGCGCGCACGATGGTGCAGGGCGACCCGCACCCGATCGGCAAGTTCCGCGTGATCGGACCGCTCTCGAACCTGACCGAGTTCCAGAAGGCGTTCGAGTGCAAGCCCGGATCCGCGATGGTCCGGCCCGCGGCGGATCGATGTGAAGTCTGGTAGGGGTCGCAGGTTAAAATGAGGCGGAGAAAGCTTTGCCGGATCCCACGAATCCTCCGTCCCAGCCGACCGGCGACGCCGAGATCCCGTACCTGATCTGCAAGGAGTGCAACACTCCGTGCTACGTCTTCGAGGTCGAGGCGGGGCACGTCACCGAGGCGCTCTGCCTGGCGTGCGGGAACGAGGTCGTGGGCATGTTCACGATCGCCGAGTGGGAAGATGAAGACACCTGAGGCCGACGCCGGCCCGCTCTACGGCCGCTATGCGTCGCCGGAGATGAAGGCCCTCTTCTCTCGAGAGCGGAAGTTCGAGACGTGGCGGCGGCTCTGGCTCTGGCTCGCGGAGGAGGAGCGCCGGCTGGGCCTTCCCATTCCGGAGGAGGCGGTCGCGCAGATGCGCGCGCACCTCTCCGACGTCGACTTCGAGGCCGCGGCCCGCGAGGAGGAGAGGACCCGCCACGACGTCATGGCTCATGTCCGCGTATTCGGAGAAGCCGCGCCGGCCGCGCGCGGAATCATCCACTGGGGCGCGACCTCCGCCTACGTCACCGACAACGCCGACCAGATCGGGATCCGCGACGCGCTCGGTCTCGTCGAACGGCGCCTGGTCGGCGTCCTGCGGCGGATGCGGACCCTCGCGCTCGAGCACCGCGCGGTCCCGGCGCTGGCCTACACCCACTACCAGCCGGCGCAGCCCACGACCGTCGGGAAACGTATCGCTCTCTGGACGTCCGACCTTCTCTCCGACCTCGAGGAGGTCCGGCGCCGCGCCGCGGACCTGCGTCTCCTCGGAGTGAAGGGCGCCTCCGGAACGCAGGCGTCGTTCCTTCGTCTCTTCGACGGCGACTCCGCGAAGGTGGAGGAGCTCGACCGCGCGATCGCGGCGCGCGCCGGATTCTCGAAACGTCAGACGATCTCCGGCCAGACCTACTCGCGCAAGCAGGACGACCGCGTCGTCCACGCCCTCTCGGGGCTCGCCCAGTCCGCGCACAAGATCGGCACCGACCTCCGTCTCCTCCAGCACGACGGCGAGCTCGAAGAGCCGTTCGAATCCACGCAGGTGGGCTCCTCCGCCATGCCCTACAAGCGCAATCCGATGCGGGCGGGGCGCGTGTGCTCTCTCGCCCGGCACGTCGTCGCGTTG
>JBKPMI010000413.1:0-4352 GCA_046732075.1 Acidobacteriota bacterium
GAAAGCCTTCGGAAATCTTCGCTCAGCTGTTACGAGCACTTCCATGCTCGTCCTGACCGCTCTCGCGGCAGTCGCGCCGGCCCAGGAGAACGTCTGGAAGTCCCACGGTCCTCCTTCGTCCTGGATCACCGCGCTCGCAGTCGACTCGCAGGATCCCTCGAAGGTCTGGGCCGCAGCCCAGGACTCTCCGGGATCTCTAAAATCCGATCTCTTCCGGTCCGCGGATGCGGGCCTCTCCTGGTCGCTCGGCAACGAGCCGTCAGGCTCCCCCCTCGTCTCGGCTCTCCGGATCGGCCCCGGACAACCTTCGACGCTTTACGCCGGCGCATTGCAGGGGTCAGACGTCTTCCGCTCCGACGACGACAGTGAGCACTGGACGAGTTCCAACCTCCCCGCTGGCGGTGTCGTGCAGGCGCTGGCGATCGATCGCGCCTCGCCGGATCGGGTCTGGGCAGTCGCCTCCGGCGGCCTGTTCCGAAGCGACGATGGCGCCCGGAGCTGGACGAACCCGCCGGTGGTGGCGCAGCAGGTTTACTGCCTTCTCTTCGACGCCCGGCGGCCCGGGACCATGTACGCGGGGTCTTACTTCGACCTCTCTCCCGGCTTTTACCCCGAACCCCAGGGCGGCTCCATTTTCGTGAGTCGAGACAGCGGAGCGAACTGGACCTCGATGCAGCGCGATTTCGGAAGTCCCGTCCTCGCGATCGCCTCGGACCCCTTCCGCGACGGTGTCCTTTACGTCGGGTTGTACGGGGGCGCAGTCAAGTTCGACGGTGGGATCTGGAAAGATGCGAGCTCGGGTCTGCCCCAATCCGCAGTCGGCACGCTCGTCGCCGATCCCGTCCGGCCCGGTCGCGGGTACGCAGTCACCGACCGCGGCGTGTATCGAACGATCGACGGCGCGCAAACCTGGCAGCCGTTCTCCTCGGGGCTGGGATCTCTGCAGGTCCAATCGCTCGTCATCTCGCCGGACGGCCGATGGCTTCACGCCGGCACGGCCGGAGGAGGCGTGTTCGAGCTCGACCTGGAGATCCTGGACCGGAGAATCCTTCCGGTCGTCGGCTCGACGCCCGGCGTCAACGGGACGCTCTTCCGGACTTCCGTGCAGCTCCACAACCCGGGGAGCGCGGCGATAGCCGGCCGCATCTTGTTCCATCTCTCGGGCCTCGCAGGAAGCGAGAGCGATCCCGCTTTCACCTACTCGCTTGCTCCCGGGCAGACACAGTCGATCGCCGATCTGCTCCCGGCGATCGGCCGCTCGGGACTCGGCAGCGCCGACATCGAGATCACGTCCGGTGAAGTACCGGTCGCAACGGCGCGTGTCTTCAACGACGCGGGCGCGGCGGGAACGACGGGCTTCACGGAACAGGCGATGCGCGCGGAGGAGGCGCTCCACTCCGGCCAGACGGGTGTCCTTCTGATTCCGCCGGACCTCTCCGTGGCTCGATTCAACGTCGGAGTTCGCACGCTCGACGATGGCGCGTCGGTCACCTTCACGGCGAAAAACGCAGCGGGCACGGCGGTCGGATCGACCAGCCGGGTCTTTCTACCGAACTACCACGAGCAGCAGGACGGAGCCCGATTCCTCAGCGTCCCGATGCCGCCGGGCGGATCAGTCTTGATCACCGTGAGCTCGGGCGCCGCAATTGTCTACGGCGCGACTGTCGACAACCGCACGGGAGACCCGAGTCTTCAAATCGCAAGAGTTTCACCGTAACCGCCACAGGAGGCACAGCCATGAACTCCAGGTTTATCCGCGGGATCGTTTCCACGCTGCCGAGCAGCCGCCTCGCGAAGTTGTCCCTCGCGGCGGCCGCCCTGTTGACCGCCATTTTCGCCGGGCGAGGATTGGCGGTCGACCCGCCGCCGGCGCCCCGTTCGACGCTGGTCGGCCGGGCCACGTTCGACGAACCCATCAACCTGCACCGATTCGGAGACGACCACTGGAAGGTCGACATCAAGGCCAAGCCCGCGCTCGACATTGCGGTGCAGACGATCGAATTCCCGCCCGGCTCGCAGAGCACCTGGCACATGCACCCGGGACCCGTCTTCATCGCCGTCAAGACGGGGACGATGACGTTCTACGAGGGGAATGATCCGGACTGCGAGCCGATCGTTCGCCACGCTGGCGAGGGTTACGTCGACACGGGCGACCACGCCCACATCGCCCGCAACGAGACGTCGGAGACGGCCGTCAACGTCGTCACGTACCTGGCGCCCCCCGGAGCTGCGCTTCGCATCGACCAGCCCAACCCGGGCAACTGTCCTTTCTAGACCGCCGAACGTGAATGGGAAAGCCGGCCATGCGTACTCTGGTTGATCGTTTTCGCTTCCGAGGGTCTTTGCTCGCAGTGTCCGTGTTTCTCGTCGCGCTGTCCGAAGCCCTGCCGGCAGGCGTCGGGCAGTGGACGACCAGTGGACCGGAGGGCGGTATCGTGCAGACCCTCGCCGCCTACCCGTCCAACCCGACGACGGTCTATGCCTCCAGCTTTCGCCGTCTTTACAAGAGCGTGGTCGCCGGAGCCCGCTGGGTCCCGACCGGACTTCGAGTCGGCGTCGACCTCGTGGTGCCCACCTCCGACGTTTCCATCGTGTACGCGACGGCAACGGGATCGCCGGAGGTTCCGATCCATCGGACGACCGATGGGGGCGAAACCTGGATTGATCGAGCTCCGCCGCTCGGACGGCTCACTGCCCTGGCTCAGGATGGGAACGACCCGATGACGCTCTATGCCGCGACGAGCAGCGGCCTCTTTCGAACGGGCAACGGGGGGGACTCCTGGGATGCGCTCCCGGGCGTGGTGAACAACGCCGTCGCCGTGGCCGCAGTCGCCGTCGATCCAGCCGACACGCGCGTCCTCTACGCGGCCCTCGGAGTCGGAACGGTCTCGGGCGTGTACCGCAGCACGGACCGAGCAGCCACGTGGACTCCCACGGCTCTCCGGGATCCCGCGTACGCGCTGATCTTCGCTTCGAGTGCGGGCTCTCTTCGGGATGCTGGAGTTCAGGCGCTCTACGCGCTCACGACCAACGGCGCCCGGGTGACCTCGGACGGAGGGGTGACCTGGCGGCAGGTCGCTCGCGGAAGGTCCGTGTCGCGTCTCACGATCGATCCCGCGAACCCGGCCCATCTCTACATGATTTCGGGCGACGCCGTTCTGCAGAGCCTGGACGGCGGGGAGACGGTGACCCCGGTGGGCAACGGAGCTCCGGGCGCGGGTCTGCGGGGGATCGTCGCTTCCGAATCGTCGGTCGTCCTCCTCGGCTCCGACACCGGCGTTTCCCGCAGCGGCGACGCCGGACGGACCTGGGACCCGGCGAACCAAGGGATCCACGAGATCTTCGTGCATTCGGTCGCGATCGATCCCGCCGATCCGGCGGTGGTCTTCGCTGCCGGTCCCGGGAAGATCTACGAGAGCCGAAACGCCGGCCAGAGCTGGAGTGAGCCGGCTTCCCAGAGCCCGGACGCCGAGGCTCTCGGGTTCGATCCCTCGGATCGGTCGACGTTGTATGCGGGCGGGAGTGCCGGAGTGCAGAAGAGCACGGATGGCGGGCAGACGTGGGAGAGGAGTCTCGCGGACCAGGTCGGCCAGCTGTTGATCGACCCGAACAACACGCGACGGCTCTTCGCGGCGTACCGCGGCGTCTACCGCAGCGTGGACGGATCCGACACCTGGAGGAAGGTCATGACCCCGGACGACAACTACTCCACCTACTACTACGGCGAACCGCCCACGGTGACCGCCCTCGCCCTCGCGCCGTCGGACAGCTCGATCGTGTACGCCGGCGGCGACACGGGGTTCGTCTATCGAAGCGACGACGGCGGCGAGAACTGGTCCGATCTCCATGCGGAGGTCGGTCAGGTCAACGCGCTGGCGGTGGACTTCTGCGACCCCGACATCGTCCACGCGGGAAGTTGGGGCAGCGTGTACCGCAGCCTGGACGGAGGACACACCTGGAGTCCGGCAACGGCGTTCCCGTGGAGATCGGAGGTTCCTTTCCTCGCCGCGTACGCGATCGCGCGGGATCCCCGGCACTCCTCCACGATCTTCGCCGGAACGTCCAGCGGGCTCGTCTGGTCGATCGACCGGGGGGCGACCTGGAAGAAATTCGAGCCCGCGCTCAACGACCCGGTCCGATCGATCGCGATCGACTCCAGTGGCCGCTTCCTCTACGCGGGCACCGAGACCGGAGTGTTGGTCCTCGAACGCACGTTCGAGCCGTGCAGCAAGGGCGCGGATCGCCTCTGCCTGCTCGGATCGAAATACCAGGTGTCGGTGACGGCCCGGAATCCCCGGACCGGTGCTTCGATCCCAGGCCACGCGATCGACGAGGGCGACCGGTTCGGCTAC
>JBKPMI010000414.1:0-4095 GCA_046732075.1 Acidobacteriota bacterium
TCCGCCGGGCGCGGGAGGCGATCGAGGACGCTGCCGGGGTCCGATGCTCCGTCCACCGGGCCGCCGAGTGGTCGATCCGCCACCCCGGCGATCGCGCGCTGGCGGTTCTTTCGGAGGAGGGCTTCCGCTGCGACGCTTCCGCCACCCCCGTGCCGCCGCTCGGCCGGCTCGACAACCCGCTCGGCCCCTACCGGGTGGAGGAGAACGGCCATGCGATCGTCGAGATCCCGCCGCTGACGGGTCGCGGTTTCGGACGCCGCCTGCCGGTCGGGGGAGGCTGGCCTTTTCGCCTCCTTCCCGAGAGCCGGATCGCGTCGGCGGAAGAGACGTACCGGGAACGCGGCCATCCCGCGGTTTTCACGTTTCACCCCTGGGAATTCGACGCCCACCACCCCCGGATGGAGGGGATCCCGCCCCTCCTGCGCACGGTCCACTTCCTTCGGCTCCGGGTTCTCCCGGAGCGATTCCGCCGCTGGCTCTCCCGCGACCGATGCGTCACGCTCTCGGACGTCCTCGAGTCCCTGCACGCCGCATGACGCCGCCGGGCTTCCTCTTTTCCGGCCAGCTCGCCGAGGCCGTCGGAATGGGCCGGGACTTCTGGGAATCGGACCCGGAGGCGCGGGAGTTCTTCGAACGGACCTCCGAGCGGTGCGGCCGCGACCTCGAGAAGCTCCTCTTCGAGGGCCCCGCGGAAGATCTCCACGAAAACCTGGCGGCGCAGGCGGGCGTTTACCTGGTCTCCACTCTCGCCGCTCGTGCGCTGGAACGGGAAGGCGTCCGGCCCGCGGCGACCGCGGGCTACAGCCTCGGCAACTACGCCGCGCTCGTGGCGGCCGGCGCCGTTTCCTACGAGGATGCCCTCGAGGTTTTGATCGCCGTCTGGCGGGAGACGGAGCGCCTCGGGATCCGCGGATCGATGGGCGCGGTCGTCGGGGCGCGCCGGGAGGCGGTCGACGACGTGTGCGCCGAGCTGCGCGCCCGCGGCTTGCCGGTCTGGATCGGCAACGTGAACGCGTCGACCCAGTTCGTGCTGACCGGCCGCTCCGACGCGGTCGCGGAGGCGCTCGCCCGCCTCGGCCCGAAATCCCTGAACGTCCTGCCCCTCTCGATGAGCTGGCCGATCCACAGCCCGCTGATGGAGCCGGTCGCCGAAGCCGTCGCGCCGGTGGTGGAAGCGTGCCAGTCGATCCGGGATCCCGCCGTCCCGTACTACGGCCCGGACGGCCGCCGGGCCCGGACCGGGGCGCGCGTGCGGGAGCTCCTGGCGACGGAGTTCATCCACCCCACGCTCTGGAACGAAACATACGCGTCGATGGTCGAAGACGGAATTCGAGCCTTCGTCGAGGTCGGTCCGGGCGACATGCTCTCCAAGATGTGCCGGTGGATCGACCGGACCACCACGTGCCGCCCGGCCGGCTCGCTCGCCGCGATCCGGGCCCTCTCGGATAGTCTCGGCGGCGCATGAAAACGGCCCTGGTCACGGGCGGATCCCGCGGGATCGGTCGCGCGATTGCCGCGGAGCTGGCGGCGGCGGGCCACCGCATCGTGGTGTGCTACCGCCAGGACGAGGAGCGGGCCGCACGCGCGGTCGAGGAGCTCCGCGCGGGCGGCGCGGAGGCCCTCGCGATCGCGGCGGACGTCACGAAGGCGGCCGAAGTGAAGAGCCTGGGGGAGCGGATCTCCGCCGAATTCGGCGGGGTCGACATCCTCGTCAACAACGCCGGCGTGATCAAGGACGCGCTCTTCCCCTTCATGAAGGAGGAGGACTGGGACTTCGTCCTCGACACCGATCTGAAGGGCGCCTTCCGGGTCACGAAGGCGGTGGTCCGCGGCATGCTCCACAAGGGCTGGGGCCGCATCGTGAACGTCGTGTCGGTGTCCGGGATCTCGGGGCACGCCGGTCAGACGAACTACTCCGCGGCGAAGGGCGGACTGATCGCCTTCACCAAGGCGCTCGCCCTCGAGCTCGCCACGCGGCAGATCACGGTGAACGCGGTCGCGCCGGGACTCGTTTCGACCGAGATCATCGCGCACCTGAAGGAGGACGCACGGGCGGAGTTCCTCCGACGGATCCCGATGGCGCGCTTCGGAAATCCGGAGGAGATCGCGGCCGTGGTCGGCTTCCTCGTGTCGGAGCGGGCCTCCTATGTGACGGGGCAGGTCTGGCGCGTGGATGGCGGAATGGCCTGATCACCGGCAGGTGGCGGGAGAGCCGACTATAATTTTCGTTTCGAGGAGACCCGATGACGAATGACGATCTGGCGCCGCGAGTCAAAGAGCTGATCGTGCGGCGCCTGAAGCTGGAAATCGACCCGGCGACGATCCAGGACGACGCGCCGCTGTTCGGCGAAGGGCTCGGGCTCGATTCGATCGACGCCCTCGAGCTCGTTCTCGGACTCGAGCAGGAGTTTGGAATCAAGGTCGAGGACGAGGAAGTCGGAGTGAAGGCTTTCTCTTCGGTCAACGCCCTCGTCGACTTCATCGAGCAGAAGAAGATCGCCTGATGGCCGTAGCGGATCTGCCCCATACGTACCCGTTCCGGTTCGTGGACGCGATCCGGCGGCCGCCCGGTCCGGACTTTTCGGAAGGCCGGGTGTCCGCGGCGATCACCGCGAACGGCCGATTCGCCGGGAGCGAAAAGGGAGGATCGGCGCCGGCGCTGATGGCGGAGGCGGTCGCTCAGGCCGCGCTGCTGCTTCAGGGGGGAGATCCCGAGGTCGGCCGCCGCGGGTTTCTCGCGGGCATCGAGGGTTTTCAGGTGGACCGTCTCCCGCAGGCCGGCGAGTGCCTCGAGATCGACGTCCGCCTGGTCGCGCGATTCGGTTCGATCGTCAAATTCGAAGGGGAAGTTCGCTCCGGATCGGAGACCCTTGCGCGGGGAGGGATCCTCGTGCGGCAGGGAGACTCCTGATCCGCCGGCGCGCTTCACGGTTGTAGCGATGCACGTCGACGACGACGAGCTCGGCGGGACGACCGTCATCCGGGTCGCCGGCATGGTGAAGGTCGGCGAGACCGTGCGCGAGCTCGAGAGCAGCCTGGAACGCGCCGCCTCCGAACGGACGGGAGCCGTCATCCTCGATCTGACGGACCTCGAGTACATGGACTCGACGGCGGTCGGCATTCTCGTGGGCGCTCTCCATCGTCTGAAGGGGGAGGAGCGCGAGCTTCTCCTCGTCCACCCGCGGGAGCGGATTGCGTCCCTCCTCCACGTCGCGAACCTCGACTCGCTCTTCGAGATCTTCGACACGGTCGAGCAGGCGCGCCAATCGCTGCACGATCGAGAGGGCGACACCGGTGCCCACTGAGGTCGAAGCCGCGCTCGAATGCACCGCGGAGCCACCCCACCGATTCGAGATCGCCGAACGGAGCCGGGTGGGCAACGGCATACTCGTGACCCTTCGGCGCCTCGACGAGGCCTATCCCCGGCGTGACGTCTTCGTCACGAACCGGGAGATGAAGATGGGCTACGAGAACGTCTACAAGGCGTGCTTCGTCTGCGTGGACCGCGGCCTGCGCGAGAACGCGATCTCGCTGCCGAAGGATCAGATCGAGACGGGACTGCCTCCGGCCTGAACCCGCGGGCCCGGGGTCGGCTCCGGCTCTGGCTCTTCGGGCAATTCCTCCGGCTCTTCCTCCGGAGCCTGCTCCAGCTCCGGAACGGTAGGCGACGGCAGCGGCCGCGGCGTGTTGATGACCTCCACCACGACCCGGCGCCCGACCGGCGTGGCTGTCGGCAGGGCGCCGACGTTCGAAGCCGCCGCCGGCGCGATCGGAACCGTGATCTGCGTGGACTTCTCGACGACGCGAGTCGTGCGGGAGGACTTCTCGACGACCACGGGAGCGGACGGCGTCACGGTCGGCGGAATGTCCGCGGGAGTCGGTACCCTCTCCTCGGCCGCCGGGACCGGAGCCGCCGGCGGCGGAAGCGAGTCCGCGGGGGAGTTTGGCCGGGCGCGCCGACCGAAACGCCCGGCGGAGTACGCGAGCGCCCCGATGACGAGAACGAAGACGATCAGGCCGGCGACGAGACCCGGCGGAATGCGGCCTTCGCGGTCCATGTCCGGATCATTGTGCACCGAGTGTGCCGCTCAGGTG
>JBKPMI010000415.1:0-8163 GCA_046732075.1 Acidobacteriota bacterium
AAGAACAACGTCGTCGTGGTTCCGTAACCCAACTCCGTTTCTCTCGAAGGGGCGCCTGCGGGCGCCCCTTTTTTTTGTGCTGAAAAGCCGCGTGACGGCCGTCACCACTACATCGCGAACGACAGACCAAGGTCTAGTTGATTCCGAGCCCGCCCCGGGGTTCCATAGGCGAAGACAACTCGGCAACGAGGAAGGGAGAGAAAAATGGACAGGCGGAAACTGGGGACCATCCTGCGATGTACAGGTCTGGCGCTCGTCGTCCTCGGCGCCTTCGTGCTGCTTCCGGCAGCAGCGGAGGGCCAGGGATGCACGGCGGGGTTCCATGGTGTCTCGATTTTCAAATCGTGTGTGTCGCCGAAGAACCGTTGTGCAACGGATGCGGACTGCTCCGACTCCGATCAGTGCAACGGCGTCGAGCAGTGCGCGACGGAAGAGGCTCCGGGCAGCAACGTGGTCGAGTGCACGATCACGCTGTCCAACCCGGCCATCCACTGCGACAACATGACGATTCTCGACGCGGCCGACGCGATCCTGAATGCGACCGGCTCGGGCGCGACCTCGAGCACGATCCAGATCACCGGCGTTTCGACCGGTGTGGTCTCGGGCACCTGCACCGCCGGCACGGATCTGGGCGGCGGGACGACCTGCACGATCGCTCCGGGAGGCCAGGTTCAGTTCCTGGCGAACTACTACACGACGGTCCCGACGGATCCGTCGCTCCTGAACGACCAGGCGACGGTCAACGTCCAGGACACGTGCAGCGGCGGCGCGCAAGGCTGCAGCACGACCCCGAACAGCGTTCAGTTCACGGCGTCGACCAACACGGTCTCCGGGTGCAGCCCGGGCTCGCCGCTCAACTGCGACGACGGTCTCTTCTGCACGGATGACTCGTGTGTTCCGGCTACGGGCTGTGCTCACGTGCCGCACCCGTGCGCGGACTCGAACCTCTGCACCACGGACACCTGCAACGAGGACACGAACGGATGCCAGTTCACCCCGGTCACCTGTCAGCAGGACTCGAACCTGTGTACGCTCGAAGCCTGTGACCCGGCCGACGGCGTCTGCAAGTCGGGCGCTCCGACAACGTGCGCCGACGACGGCAACGCGTGCAACGGACCGGAAAGCTGCGACACGGCGACCGGCGGCTGCGTCTCCGGGCCTCCCCTCAACTGCGACGACGGCCTCTTCTGCACAGACGACTCGTGCGATCCGGCGAGCGGTTGCGCCCACTCGACGCACGACTGTGACGACGCAGACCAGTGCACGATCGACAGCTGCAACGAGGACCTGAACCAGTGCGATCACGCGGCCGACCCGGCCTGCAACCCGCCGGTGGGCGGCCGGATGACCGGTGGCGGCAGCATCTTCACGCAGGCCGGCGGTCGGGTGACCCACGGCTTCGAGCTCCACTGCGACCCGGAGGTCGGTCCCAACAACCTCGAGATCAACTGGGGCGGCGGCAACCACTTCCACCTGGAAAACCTCCTCACCGCGATCTGCACGGACGATCCGGCGATCGCTCCGCGTCCGCCGAGCGCCGACTTCGACACCTACAACGGTACGGGTACCGGCAGCTGCAACGGCGTGGAAGGCGCTACGATCACGTTCGTCCTGACCGATGCGGGCGAGCCCGGAAAGAAGGACTTCGCGTCCTTCGAAATCACCGGATGCCCGGGCGGCCTGACCCTCTCGGTCTCGGGCAACCTCAATAAGGGCAACCAGCAGGCGCACAAGCAGTAGCCCGCGACCAGTTTCGAATGCCCGAGGGGGAGGAGAAATCCTCCCCCTCTTTTTTTTGTCCGGCGACACCCTCGCGTGACGCCGGTCACACGGGCCGTGACTTTTCGACGAAGGTCCAATTGTTTCGACCCAGCCCGGATGTTGCAATGAGCGCAGTTCAGAGGCGGCAAACAAAAGAGGGAGATGAATATGCAAAACCGGAAACTGGCTGTCGCGGTTCGATGTCTGAGCGTCGCGCTCCTCGTCGTCGGAGCCTTCGCATTCGTGCCGGCGTCGGCGCAGGCGGGTCAATCGGTCTGTACCGCGGGATTCCACGGTGTTTCGATCTTCAAGTCGTGCGTGTCGCCGAAGAACCGTTGCGCAACGGATGCGGACTGCTCCGACTCCGATGCGTGCAACGGCATCGAGCAGTGCGCGACGGAAGAGAACCCGGGCAGCAACGTAGTCGAGTGCACGATCACGCTCGCGAACCCGAGCATTCACTGCGACAACATGACGCTGCTCGACGCGTCCGACGCGGTCCTGAACGCGACGGGCTCGGGCGCGAGCTCCAGCACGATCCTGATCACCGGCACTTCGACCGGCGTGGTCTCGGGAACCTGCACCGCCGGCACGGACCTGGGCGGCGCGACGACCTGCACGATCGCTCCGGGAGGCCAGGTTCAGTTCCTGGCGAACTACTACACGACGGTCCCGACGGACCCGTCGACCCTGAACGACCAGGCGACGGTCAGCGTCCAGGATACGTGCAGCGGCGGCGCGCAAGGCTGCAGCACGACTCCGAACAGCGTTCAGTTCACGGCGTCGACCGACACCGTGTCCGGCTGCAGCCCGGGCTCGCCGCTCAACTGCGACGACGGCCTCTTCTGCACGGATGACTCGTGCGTTCCGGCCAGCGGTTGTGCTCACACGACGCACGACTGTGCGGACACCGACGCCTGCACCAACGACATCTGCAACGAAGACACCGACGTGTGCGACCACATTTTCGATGGGACGATTCCGGGATGCACTCCGAACAACGAGATCTGCCGGACGCCCGGATTCTGGGGAACCCATGGCGGAACCGAGAAGTCGAGCAGCGTGAACATCACCGACGCGGTCCTGGATGCGTTCGGCGGGACGCTCTCGGTTTGCGGCACGATCATCGACAACACCGACGTGGGCAACACCCACTCGGCTCTCGAGGCGATCTGCGTCAGCCCGAAGGGTGACAGCAGACTGCAGCTGGCCCGTCAGCTGACGGCTGCGGCCCTGAACTGCGGTATCACCAACTCCAACGGGGCCTGCACCCCTCAGGACGGTACGGCTCCCTGCGCGGGCGTCTCCGTCGAAGACGTGTGGAACGCCTGCAACGCGGCCTGCCCGACC
This sequence comes from Acidobacteriota bacterium, assembly GCA_046732075.1. GTDB lineage: Bacteria > Acidobacteriota > Thermoanaerobaculia > UBA5066 > Gp7-AA6 > Gp7-AA6. The sequence continues at coordinate 3,112 of JBKPMI010000415.1, forward strand.
GGCACGACCGCGACGGTGGACGGCCACGAGATCTCCTGCATCGGAGCGATCGACTGCTTCAACAACGGCGGCGTGTTCGATCCGGCGACGGGCAACTGCAACGATGCGGTTGGCACCAGCTGCCACGACCGGAACCTCGTCACCGACTGCTTCAACTTCCAGCCTCCGGGCGCCGCGGGCAGCCCCAGGGCCTGCAACGACGCGCGTAAGAACGACGTCGTGGTCGTTCCGTAACCCTGTATCCAGGGGGCGCCCCTCCGGGCGCCCCGTCTTTTCGAGGGGGGCGCCCGTCGGGCGCCCCTTTTTTCGGGTCGGGCAACGGTCTCGCCCCCCGAGAAACTGGCTGAAAATGGAATAAACGAGCCGAACCCGACCTTCTCGACTGGCGAGTGAGGGCGGCTCCGAATGGCCTCCGGGAAAGCCCGGCCGGCCAGGTCGACCGGAACAACAACAACTTTGAGGGCAATATGAAGCGAAATGGCATGGCAATGTTCTGCGGGCTCGTGTTGAGCGGCCTCCTGGTGGCGGCCCGGGGCTACTCCCAGTCGAACGATGACCTCAAGAAAGACATCCAGGCGCTCAAGGAAGGGCAGCAGGCGATCCAGAAGGACCTCCAGGAGATCAAGAAGCTGATCGCCGCCCGTCCGGCCGCGGGGGGCGCTCCAACGGAGCAGGCGATGAACGCGATCATCTCGGTCGACGGCGAGCCCTTCCGGGGCGACAAGAACGCCAAGCTGACCCTGGTCGAGTTCTCCGAGTTCCAGTGCCCGTTCTGCGGACGGCACGTCCGCGACACCTATCCCCAGCTGGAGACGGACTACATCAAGACGGGCAAGGTGAAGTACGTGTTCCGCGACCTTCCCCTGGAGTCGATCCACAAGAACGCTTTCAAGGCGGCGGAAGCCGCCCACTGCGCCGGCGAGCAGGGCAAGTTCTGGGAGATGCACGACCGGCTGTTCGCCAACCAGAACTCGCTCGAGCCGGCGATGCTGACGAGCCACGCGCAGGCGATCGGAGTGGATGCGAAGAAGTTCCAGGCCTGCCTGGACAGCGGTAAGTACGCGGCCGACATCCGCAAGGACATCGCAGAGGCCAACAAGTACGGGATCACCGGAACGCCGACCACCGTCATCGGTCTCACCCAGACGGATGGAAAGATCAAGGTCCTGAAGGTCATCCGCGGCGCGCAGAACATCGCGGCCTTCAAGGAAGCGTTGGACTCGCTCGCGAACGAGAAGCCGGCAGCGGCCGAGAAGAAGGCCGCCCGCTAGGCCGCACTCCTCCCCTTTCCGAACTCGAGACCCTGAGTCGGCCCGTCCGACTCAGGGTCTCTTTTCATGGTCCGATGTTCGCGACGAAGCTGTCGTAGGCCCCGGCGGTCGCCAGGCTGCCGGTGCCGAGGTCGATCGTCGACGCGAAGTAGCCCGTGACGCTGACCTCACCGGTCGACGCCGCGGCAACGGCGTTCCCGATCTGGGTGTCGAACCCGCCGAACCTCCGCGCCCAGACGTAGGTCCCGGTCGACGAGTACTTCGCCACGAAGACGTCGATTCCGGAGCTCGACAGGGCTCCCCCGCCGAAGTTGACGCTACCGGTGAAGTACCCCGTCGTGTAGACGTTTCCGGCGGCATCCACGTCGACCCCGAGGGACGCGTCGCCGCTGGCGGCCCCGATCCCCTTCGACCAGACGTGCCCGCCGTTGGCACCGGACAACTTCGCCAGGAAGATGTCGTCGCCGCCGGCGCTCGTCAGGTTCGATCCTCCGAAGTTGACGGTGCTCTGGAACTTCCCGGAGATGAAGACGTCTCCGGCGTTGTCGACGACCAGGCCGTAGCCCACCTCGTCGCCCGATCCGCCGAACTTCTTGGACCAGAGATGCTGGCCGGAGGGCCCGTACTTCGCCACGAAGACGTCGCGCTGGCCGGAGCTGGTCAGGTTTGCGCCGCCGAAGTTCGCGGTCCCCTCGAAGCTCCCGATGACGAAGACGTTGCCCCCCGCGTCCGTGGAGAGGGCCATGCCCTGGTCGTTGCCGGTGCCCCCGAAACGCGCGGACCACAGGAACTGGCCGGTCGGCGAGTACTTGACGACGAAGACGTCGTACATGCCGGCACTCATGAGTGCGCCGCCGCCGAAGTCAACGCCTCCCGAGCCCGTTCCGATGTACCCGGTCGCGAAAATGTTGCCCGCCCCGTCCGCCGTGATCGCGTTGCCCTGGTCGTATCCGGTCCCGCCGATCGTCTTCGACCACATCCAGGATCCCGTCGAGGAGTATTTTGCGAAGAAGATGTCGTTGCCGCCGTGGCTGAACTGCGCGCCGCCGCCGAAATCCACGTTGTAGCTGCCCTGGTATCCCGTCACCAGAACGTTTCCGCTCGGATCGGTTCCGATTCCCTTCCCCTCTTCCGGTCCGTCGGAGCCGATGACACGCGACCACAGGTGGGCGCCGGTCGCCGAGTACTCGGCGACGAAGACGTCCACGGTCGACCCCAGCGTCGGGTGGGCGTAGCTCGACACCGCGCCCCCGCCGAAGTCGGTGCGTCCGTCGAAGTGTCCGGTGACGGCAGTCCGGCCCTGCCCATCGACGGCAACGGCCGCTCCCCGGTCGTCACTCGTATCGCCGGCGCGGCGCGACCAGGGCGAGGGAGTCCCTCCGCTCGTCTGGGTCGTTTCGTAGTACCCCGTCACGTCCAGAATGACGTGGACGCCGCCGGAGCCCTGGTCGCAGTGGAGCACCAGGCCGCCGTCCGGGCCGATTGCGTAGCTGCCGTTGTTCGCCCGCGTCTTTCCGGTCGCGTAATTGATCGCGGTGGCGTTCGGGAGCCCTATCCCCGAGGGAAAGATACGGAGGTCTCCCCCGGTCGTCGACTGCGTCACGGTGACGTTCAGGACGATGGATTCCGCGGTGGTCGGGACCCCGCAGCGCCCGGGGATCGTGAAGGTGCGGCTGGTGTTGGCAGCGAGAGCCGGTCCGCCGTACGGGCCGTTGGCATCGCGCGTATCGGCGATCCGGCACGGGGTCACCGTGTAGAACCCGTAGACGGACTGGACCTCGCCCTGCCCCCGCACAGGGAGGGACCAGAGGGAGAACGCAACGACGCCCGCGAGGAGGGGCACCGCGCGGATCGCGCCGGTCCGACAGGCAGATCGGAAGCGCCCGAAGGCGATGGGGGCCATATTCGACCAAGGTCGTAGTCTCGGGACGCACGAGGAGCGAAGGTGTTCAAACACGGTTTTCCTCAATTGTGAAGGGATTGATCAGAAAAGGCGAAAGCTTTTCGCGATGGCGTTCGCCGGTGAGCGCAGTCCGTTTTCCCGGAAAGTCGAGCCGATCCGTTCCGCTGCTCCGACACGGCGGAGCACGGGTGGGGGGCTGCGTTGGACACGCAGGCCCTACGGTCCAATGCTGGCGAGAAATGCGTCATAGCTTCCGAGACCCGTCATGGGACCCGTCCCGAAGTCGATGGAGTTTGCGAAGTAGCCGGTCACGCTGACTTCGCCCGTCGAATTCACGGCGACGGAGTTCGAAATCTGCGTGTCGAAACCGCCGAACCGGCGTGACCAGACGTGCGATCCGTTCGTGTCGTATTTCGCGACGAAGACATCCAGGCCCGAACCGGAGAGGAGCGTTCCGCCGAGGTTCACGCTGCCCGTGAAGTAGCCGGTCATGTACACGTTCCGGCCGGCATCGACTGCGACGCTCAGCGAAACGTCGCCACTCGTGTTCCCGAACGACTTGGACCAGACGTGGCTCCCGTTCGCCCCGCTCAACTTGGCCAGGAAGATGTCGTCGCCTCCCGCGCTCGTCAGGGCCGTCCCCCCGAAGCTCACGGAGTTCTGGATCTTTCCGGAGATGACGACGTCGCCGGCCGAGTCCACGGTCAGGCCGTACCCCACGTCGTCACCGGTGCTGCCGAACTTCTTGGCCCATACGAAGGCACCGGTCGCCGAGAACTTCGCCACGAAGATGTCCCGCATTCCGGAGCTGGTCAGCGAACCGCCGCCGAAATCGATCGTTTGCTCGAAGCTTCCGATGATGTACACGTTCCCGGCGATGTCGGTCGAGATCGCCATGCCCGTGTCGTTTCCGCTGCCGCCGAATCGCTTCGACCACTGGTGGACGCCGGCCGCCGAGTACTTGACGAGAAAGACGTCCGAGAGCCCGGCGCTGAAGAGGGCGCCCCCTCCGAAGTCCGCGCCACCCGTTCCGGCTCCGATGTAGCCCGTCGCGAGAACGTTGTCCGCACCGTCGGCCGTGATCGCGTTGCCCTGGTCGTATCCGCCGCCGCCGATCGTCTTGGCCCAGACGTAGGACCCGGCCGAGGAGTACTTCGCGAAGAAGATGTCGTTGCCGCCATGGCTGAACTGCAGCCCTCCGCCGTAATCCACCATGTAGCTCCCCTGGTAGCCCGTCGCGAGGACGTTGCCGGCCGAGTCCGTGGCCGCGGCCTTGCCCGCCTCGTCGCTGTCGGCGCCGATGACCCGGGCCCAGAGGTAGTTGCCCGTCGGACCGTACTCGGCGATGAAGATGTCCATGGTCGGTCCGAGGGTCGGGTGCACGTAGCTCGAGACTGAGCCGTTTCCGAAGTCCGTCGAACCGTAGAAGGAGCCGATCACGGCGACTCTGCCCTGGTCGTCCACGGAGACCGACTGACCGCGGTCATCGGCCGTGTTCCCGTAAGACCGTGACCAGACGCTGCCGCCGGAGCCCGACGTCGGCGTCGGCGTCGGCGTGCGCGTGGGCGTCGCGGTCGGCGGAATCGGCGTCGGCGTCGGCGTCGGCGTCGCCGTCGGCGGAATCGGCGTGGGCGTCGACGTCGGAGTGTTCGTCGGCGTCGCGGTCGGCGTGCGCGTCGGTGTGGCCGTCGGCGGAATCGGCGTCGGCGTCGAGGTCGGAGTGTTCGTCGGCGTCGCGGTCGGCGTGCGCGTCGGCGTGGCCGTCGGCGGAATCGGCGTGGGCGTCGACGTCGGAGTGTTCGTCGGCGTCGCGGTCGGCGTGCGCGTCGGTGTGGCCGTCGGCGGAATCGGCGTCGGCGTCGAGGTCGGAGTGTTCGT
>JBKPMI010000416.1:0-1521 GCA_046732075.1 Acidobacteriota bacterium
CTCCGGAGCCGAAACGTCGGCCACGGGCGTGCCCGGCCGCGATCCGGCGGGGAGGGCGCGGATCACGGAACCGGGTTACCTTCTCGTCGCCTACCGGAGCAACCCTTCTTCCCTGGAGCTGCCGGCGGACAAGTTCGAGGCGTACCTGAAGGACGAGGGTCTCGAGAAGATCGTCGAGACCCGCGCGAAGCGCGGCGACTCGGCGAAGCCGTCGAAGGAAATCTACTCGCGCTGCGCCAAGGCCCTGCTCGACGCGGGAGGCGGCGGCACGACCGGCTTCGACCGCCCCCTCGGATTGCGGCTGGAGCTCGTTCCGGAGACCAGCCCGAAGAAGTTTTCGAGCGCGGGCGGCGCCCTCGACGTTCGCCTCCTCTTCGAAGGGAAGCCGCTCGCCGGAGCGCTCGCCGTCGCGATGAACCGCGACGAGCCGGACAAGCGGCTGTCCGCGCGGACGGACAAGGCGGGCCGCGTCTCGTTTGCCCTGCCCCGCGGCGGCGCGTGGCTCGTGAAGGCCGTCCACATGGTCCCGGCGCCCGCGGATTCGGGGGCGGACTGGGAGAGCCTCTGGGCCTCGCTCACCTTCGAGACGCCTTAATCGCGCCTGAACGCGGAAATAAGGGTGCTCCGGCGCTGGTATTAAGGGCGTCGTGAAGTCCCGCGCCGCACTCCTCCTTTCGGCCGTCCTGCTCGCGGCCGTCGCCGGCTGCTCCAAGCAGGGCAGCGGCGGAGCCGCGGCCTCGCCCGGCGGAGCGGCGTCGAAATCGGCAGCGTCGCCGTCGGCGTCCGCGCGCCGGTTCCCCTTTCGAGGAATCGTGCGTGCGGTCGACCCGGGCAAGCGCGAAGTCACCGTGGAGCACGAGGCCATCCCCGACTACATGGACGCGATGACCATGGCCTTTCCGGTCAAGGACGACCCGCAGGTCTTCGAGATCCTGCACCCGGGAGATCGCCTCGAGGCGAAGCTCGTGGTCGACCGCGGAAACTACTGGCTGGAGCAGATCCTCACGAAAGGATTCGTGGGGACGCCGGCGGCCGGCGCCGCCGCGGCGGTGGTCACACCCCAGCCGAACCGCGGCGTTGCGGTCGGCGACCCGATTCCCGACTTCGCGCTGACCGATCAGACCGGGCACACCGTGCGTCTCTCGCAGTTCCGGGGAAACCCGATCGCGGTGACGTTCCTCTACACGCGCTGCCCCATCGCCACCGCGTGCCCGCTCACGGCGACGAAGTTCGCGAAACTCGACTCCCTGTTGAAGGCGAAGGGCTTCGGGAAGATGCTGACGATCACGGTCGATCCGGAGCACGACACGCCGAAGGTGCTGGCGGAGTACGCGTCGCACCTGGGAGCGGACCCCGCGCGCTGGAAGTTCCTGACCGGAGACCCGAAGGCGGTCGCCGACGTGGCGACGAGCTTCGGTGTCCTCTACTACCCGGACGGCGGACAGGTCGTGCACGGCCAGGCGGCCGCGGTGGTCGACCCGTCGGGGCGGCTTGCCGCCATCTACTACGGACAGACCTGGG
>JBKPMI010000417.1:0-4524 GCA_046732075.1 Acidobacteriota bacterium
GACCATGACGGCGTCGGCGCCCTCCTCCAGGTCGAGGGCGATCTCCCGCATGGCCTCCCGTCGGTTCGCCGGGTCCATCTGGTACCCGCGCCGGTCGCCGAATTTCGGCGCGGAGTCCGCGGCCTCCCGGAACGGGCCGTAGAAGCCGGACGCCGACTTCGCGGCGTACGACAGGATCGCCGTCTGCGGAAAGCCCTCCGCGTCGAGCGCGCGCCGGATTGCGCCGACGCGGCCGTCCATCATGTCCGAGGGGGCGACGACGTCCGCCCCGGCGCGGGCCTGCGACACCGCGGCCTGCGCGAGGAGGGGCAGCGTCGCGTCGTTGTCGACCTCGCCGTCCCGGATCACGCCGCAGTGACCGTGCGACGTGTATTCGTCCAGGCAGAGGTCGGTCATCACGACGACGTCGGGCACCTCGTTCTTGAGGACGCGCACGGTCTCCTGGACCGCGGCCGCGTCGTCCCAGGCGCCGCTGCCCACGTCGTCCTTCTTTTCCGGGAGACCGAAGAGAATCACGGCCTTCACCCCGAGCTTCGCGAGCTCCCGGACGTGCGCCAGTGTGAGGTCGGGCGAGAGCCGTTCGACGCCGGGCAGCGAGCGGATCTCCTCACGCCGGCCCGAGCCTTTCCGGACGAAGAGCGGCGCGACGAACCGGTCCGGCGTGAGGCGCGTCTCCCGGACGAGGGCCCGCAGGCCCGCCGTGCGGCGAAGCCGGCGGAGTCGGGTCGTCGGGTAGCCGGTCACGGGAGGAATTATGCCCCGGCCCCCGCGCCGGCCAGAGCGGCCGCGCGTCGGGCAGCCGACTCGAACGTCGGCGGATCGACGACCTCGACGTGGGTCGCGCCCTGGAGGATGAGCTCGTCCCGTGTCGAATGACCGAGCGCGACGGCGACGGTTCGTCGCAGGGTCGCGGCGGCTTCACGGGAGGCGCCGTCGAACAGCCAGCGCGTCGCGGCCGGTGACGTCGGGAAATAGCTCGCAACCCCGGTTCTGGTGATGAGGGCATCGAGCTCCGGGTCGTATCGCCGCGGGACTTTGCGGTAGAGCAGGAGCCGCACGGTCTCTCCGCCGCGCCGGGCGATCTCGTCCGCCAACTCCTCGTTCGCATCCTCTCCGCGGGGAAGGAGGACCCGGCTCCCCTCCAGGCGGGGCGGGAGCCTCTCGAGCACGCGCCGCCCCGAGCCGCCCCCGTCCTCGACCGCGCCGCCGACTGTCGCGCGCAGCAGCTCCGCGGTCGCCGGCCCGACTGCGATCCAGCGACCCGCGACGAGCGAGCGGAAGTTCTCGATCTCCGCGAGCCGCTCGACCGCCGTTCGAGAAGTCACGATCGCGAGGTCGTAGCGGCCTTCGAGGAGCGCAGGATCGGGGTCGAGCGGGACGATCTCGTGGCTGGAGCGATCGACGATCTCGAGGTCCGGGACGAGCTCCGTCGGAAGCGGCCTTCCGCCGGATCGCACCACCAGAAAGCGCGGCCTCACGGCTCGGCCGTGCCGCGGGAGAGAGCCATCAAGTCCGCCGCGCCCCTCTCCAGGAGGCGGCGAGCGACCTCGAACCCGAGCGCCTCTGGCTCCTCCGCGGAGCCCTCCGCCTCTTCTCGGAGCGTCCGCGATCCGTCCGGGGCGAACGCCGCGGCGGCGACTCGCAGCCGTTCTCCGTGCGTTCTCGCGAGGCCGGCGACGGGCGCGCGGCAGCCCGCCTCGAGCCGCTCGAGCACCGCGCGTTCGGCGACGATCTCGCGGTGGGACGCGGAATCGTCGATGCTCTCGAGAATGTCCCGCGTCGCGCGGTCCGCTTCCCGCGCCACGATGGCGAGCGCACCCTGGCCGATCGCCGGGAGCATCCAGGACGCCGGGAGCACTTCCGTGACATCACCTTGCCTTCCGAGCCTCGCGAGGCCCGCGCGCGCGAGCACGATCGCGTCCCAGCGCCCCTCGCGCAGCCGGCGGACGCGCGTGTCGACGTTGCCCCGCGCCTCCGTCACCTCGAGATCGGGCCGAGCGGCGAGGACCTGCGCCCGGCGCCGCGGGCTGGAAGTGCCGACGCGCGATCCTTGCGGAAGCCGGGCGAACGGGATCGACTCGCGCGAGACCAGGACGTCGCTCGGATCCTCGCGCGGAGGGACCGCGGCGAGGACGAGCCCGGCCGGCAGGCGGGAGGGCAGGTCCTTGAGGCTGTGCACGGCGACGTCGATCCGTCCATCGAGGAGCGCTTCGTCGATCTCGCGGGTGAAGGAATCCTTCCCGGTCATCGGAGCGCCGAGCTTCGAGAGGCGGTCGCCGGTCGTCCGGAACGAAGCGATCTCCACCTCCGCTCGACTCCCGAGCGCTCTCGCCACGAGATCGAGCTGCGCGAGGGAGAGCTGGCTTCCGCGACCCCCCAGCCGAATCTTCACGCCGCCCGTCCGGCCGGCCTACTCGTCGCGATCCAGGTCGAAGAGGTGCCGGATGGCCTCGACCCTCTCGAGCTTCCGCGCGGGGTCCGCCTCGCTCTTCAGGCGTCGCATCGGCTCGTGAAGGAGCCGCGCCACGAGGGAGTCGAGAAGGGGGCGAAGCCGTTCCCGGTCGGCCGGGGGTACCCGCCCGAGCTCGGCGTCGCGGATCTCCTCGAGGCGATGCCGGAGCGCGGTCACCGTCGGGACGACTGACAGGTTCCCGAACCAGGTCAGAAACCTCTGCAGTTCCTCCTCCAGGATCTCTTCGACGCGGGGGACCTCGCGGACGCGGCGCCGTCGGTTTTCCTCCGCGACTTCCTCGAGACCGTCGAGGTCGTACGCGAACACGTTGTAGATCGACCGCACCTCCGGGTCGATGTCCGGCGGCATCGCGAGATCCAGGAAGAACATGGGCCGACCACGCCGCTGCCGCATGGCCGCCTCGACGTCGTCGCGTCGGACGACCGGTTGGGGACTCGCCGTGGTTCCGATCACGACGTCCGCCGACGGGAGCTCCTGGGCAAACGATTCCCACGGAATCGTTTCGCCGCCCACGCGCTCGGCCAGGGTCGCGGCGTGATCGAGGGTGCGGCTCGCGACCTTGAGCGTGCGCGCGCCCGCCTCCAGAGCGTGGCGCGCAAACAGAGTGCCGGTCTCCCCCGCACCCAGGAGCAGCAGCGTCCGCTCCGAGAGGTCGCCAAATACCTTGTTGGCGAGCTCGACGCCGATCGACGCGATCGACAGCGGATGAACGGCGATCTCCGTCTCGGTGCGGGCACGCTTGCCCGCGCGCACCGCGCTCTCGAAGAGGCGATGGAGGACGGTCCGCGACGATCCGGCCTCTCGGGCGATCGAGAGCGCCTGCCGCACCTGGCCCAGAACCTCGCTCTCGCCGAGCGCCATGGAGTCGAGCCCCGCCGCCACCCGGAAAAGGTGGCGCGCGGCGTCCGGTCCGAACCGGCGGAATCCCGCACCTTCCAGGACATCGGGCTCGAGCCCCCGCCACTCCGACACGAACCGCGCGAGCTCGTCGCCGGCGTCCTGTCCCCCGGCGACCCCGTAGATCTCGCTGCGGTGGCACGTCGAGACGATCACACTTTCGGAGACGAACCCGTGTCCGAGAAGGCGGCGCAGCCCCTCGCGCACGTCGTCGGCGGTGAACGCGACGCCTTCGCGGAGCTTTCCGCTCGCGCCGCGGAAGTCCCAGCCGAGGACCAGGAGATCTCCGGCTTCGGTCACCGGAAGACGTGCTCCTGCGAGAGGTAGAGGTTGACGAACGTGTAGGAGAAAAGGACCAGAACGAAGCCCACGATCGAGAGGAGAGCCACCCGCGGACCTTCCCAGCCGCGACGGTCCTTCCACAGCAGCAGGCCGTAAACCGAGAGAGTCAGGAGAGCCCAGACGAGCTTGGCGTCCACGCGGCCGTTCCAGACGCGGTGCGCCCACGCCATGCCGAGCGCCACCGAGAGCGCCAGAACGACCAGGCCGATGGTCACGCTCGTGCGGTTCATGCGCCCGATGACCTCGAGCGAGGGAAGGCGGGAGAAGAGCACGCCCGTGCGACCCCGCCGGATCTGCCGGTTCTGGATGAGGTAGAGGATCGACAGGACGAACGAGAGCGCGAAGGCGGCGTCGGCGAGGATCGCGAACGTGACGTGGAACGCGAACAGACTGCCGCGGGTGCCGGGAGCGGCGGGAGCGTGGGACGGCAGCAGCACCCCGAGCAGCGAAAAAGCCAGGAGTAACGGGATCAGGAAGGGCCCGATCGCGCGCTCCCGGTGCCGCAGCACGAGGACCAGATAGGCGAGGCCCAGCATCCAGCCGAAAAGCGCCATCGAGCCCCCGAGCGTCCGGTAGGGCACCGATCCGAGCTTGCGGCCGACGAGCTCGAGGTCCGCGAACTGCGCGACGAGGCCGGCGACGACGAGCCCGGGCGCCGCGCCGAACCCCTTCGGGCGGACGAGGCTGCGGATCGCCAGAGCCTCCGCGGCCGCGTAGAGAAGGACGGCAACCCAGCCCAGAAGATGCATCGAAGCGAGAATCTTAACCGGCCGGAAGGTGGTAGGCGGTAGACGGTAGGCGTGGAGAGGGAC
>JBKPMI010000418.1:0-22877 GCA_046732075.1 Acidobacteriota bacterium
GCGGCCTGCCCTGTCGAAAAACCGGGCGAAACCACATCATTGAATTTCATGCGTGAATTCCGCGCGATGGTAGCACGCGAGCGCCCCGGACGCGTTCGCAATCAGAGGGTTGAAGAGTCGTATTCGACTGAAGTAGGATACCTCTCAGACCAAAGTCGAACATGCGGAAGACGCCCCGGACGGAACGTCCGGCGGGAGTCGGGAGGAGTGGAAACAGTTTTCCGGGGTAGTGGACGGAGTCCTGTCATCACGCGCGGCCTTCGTTGCGGTTTCCCGGGAAAGGAGGAGAGCGAGAGAGGGTCGGAATCACTCGCACTGATGACGAAACGACCAATTACAGGAGACATCGATACATGAAACGACTGATTCTCGCCATCGCGATCACTGCTGGTGTGACGTTTGCGGTCCCTACGTTCGCCCAGGTCGGCCAGGGTCTCTCCGGCCCCCACTACAACCTGAACATCATCGGCGTGCCCAAGGGCAAGACCGTCGACATGACCGACAGCAGCCGCCACACCATCTTCGTTCCGCTCTCGGGCAACGCGAAGATCACCTACGTCGCCGGGACCGAGTTCCAGGTCCTCGATGGGAACTGCACCGATACCGACGGCTGCACGATCGAAGTCCCGAGCGAGCCGCTCGGCGACATCTGCTACGACGTGTATGCGACCGGCCTCGGAAAGCCGAACGCCGGACAGGTGATCGTCAACGCGTCCTGCACGATCGACGGCCTCATCGGCTCCTGCGCCGACGCGCTCCTTCTGGATACGTTCACGGTGGACCGCCCCAAGGGCAAGCCCCGCCGCCACGACATCTCGGACATCTTCCGCGCGACCGGCTGCATCGACGTGAACAACACCGGTGTCTGCGACTCGGGGGACCTTCAGTTCAGCAACGTGTGGATCTTCAACATCCCCCAGCTGCTCGACTACTTCTGGGACTACGACAACACCGGTCTGAAGCTGATGCAGGTCCGTTTCTACGAGACGACCTGCGGAACCTTCACGACCGTTCCCTGACGACCTGTTCCTTCCTTCCCCGGGCGGGCGTTCGCGCCCGCCCCTTTTTTTTGCCTTGAAATCCCGGGAAGTCTCCGGGATCCGGCAGCTCCCCTCGGTCGTCCCTCTCGGTTCGCACCGCGGTCTTCTGCTCGTGGTGGGACTTCCGGTCCGGCTGAATCAATCCCTGAATCGCGAGTAACGCGGGACCTACGGCTCCGGGATCAATCCGTCCGGGGTAGGTCCGGCGGTAGTCGATCCATCCCCGCCACTCCATCCAGAGGAGCAGGCGGTCGACCGCGAATCCCGCGATCGCGAGGCTGGCAAGTATGAGGAGGAGCTTCATCGTCTCTTCCGACGTTCGCGGCCCCGGTAACATTCCCGCTGGTGTCCTCCCGATCCGTTGACGCTCCGGGACCTCCCCGCCGATACCCGCTCCAGAACTGGCTCGCCCTGCAGCGGAACCCTCTGAGGTTTCTGGAGGGCGTTGCGTGCCACGGCGACGTCGCGCGCTTCCGCCTGGGACCCGTCTTCGTATACCTCGTCAACGACCCCGACCTCATCCGGTCGGTGCTCGTTACGAACGCCGACCGGTACCACAAGGGTCGGGCCCTGGAACGCGCGAGGCGTCTCCTCGGCCAGGGGCTTCTCACTTCCGAAGGAGCGTTACACCTGCGCCAGCGCCGCCTGATGCAGCCGGCGTTCCACCGCGAGCGGATCGCGGGATACGGCGCAACGATGGTCCGTTACGCCGGGCGCGCCGTAGACCGGTGGAAGGCGGGGGAGACGATCGACGTCCATCGCGAGATGGTCGCGTTGACGCTCGCGATCGTCGGCAAGACGCTCTTCGACGCGGATGTGGAGGAAGAAGCCGACGAGATCGGCAAGGCGCTCACCGAGGCGCTGGAGCTCTTCCAGCGGCTGCTCATGGTTCCGTACGGAGAGTTCCTCGAGAAGCTTCCGATTCCCTCCACGCTCCGCTTCCGGAGCGCGCGCCGGCGCCTCGACTCCACCATCGCTCGCCTGATCGCGGAACGGCGGAGGAATCCGAAGGATCGGACGGACCTCCTGACCCTGCTCCTTCTCGCCCAGGACACGGAAGGGGACGGAGGCGGGATGACCGACACACAGCTCCGCGACGAAGCGATGACGATCTTCCTGGCCGGCCACGAGACCACGGCGAACGCCCTGAGCTGGACATGGCACCTCCTCGGGCAGAATCCGGAAGCCGAGGCCCGTCTCTACGAGGAGCTGGATCGCGTTCTCGAAGGCCGCGAACCGGTGGTGGCGGATCTTCCCCGCCTCCGCTACACCGAAATGGTCCTGTCCGAGTCGATGCGCCTCTTTCCGCCGGCCTGGATCCTGGGACGCCGCGCGATCGTGGACCACGAACTCGGGGGATATCGGATCCCGGCCGGTTCGATCGTTCTTCTTTCCCAGTGGATCACGCACCGGGACGCGCGCTATTTCCCGGATCCGCTCCGCTTCGACCCGCAGCGCTTCACGCCGGAGGCGCAGGCGGCGCGCCCGAAGTTCTCTTACTTCCCGTTCGGCGGAGGACCCCGGGTCTGCATCGGAGAGGGTTTCGCGTGGATGGAGGGCGTGCTCGTTCTGGCGACGATTGCGAGGCGCTGGCGTTTCCTTCCCGTGGACGGGATCCCCGTAACGCCCGCGGCGATGATTACGCTGCGGCCGAAGTCGGGCCTCCCGATGCGGATCGAGGCGCGGTGAAACCGGCCGGTCAGGCCGGGGTCGAGGCGCTCCGCGTGAAGAGCTTCCGCAGCATCCGGACGATCCACGTGGCGAGGAGAGCCGCCGCGACGACGACGACTCCCGCGATGACGACCGCGGCGACGGGGTGCGCGACCACCAGCCACATCAGGACTCCGAGCGCGATGTCCTCACCGAAGGAGGCGGCCCAGTTCGAGAACGGCTCGGGGCTCGCGTTGATCGCGAGCCGCGTGCTCGCCTTGATCCCGTGAGACGAGAGCGCGATGGTCCCGCAGAGGAGCGCAGCCGCGATCCGCCAGGACTCCGAGACGTTGCTGAAGGCGGCGAAGCCGAGCACTGCCGCGGCCGGCGCGCGGATGAACGTGTGAATGGCGTCCCAGGCCGTGTCGATCGCCGGGATCTTGTCCGCGACGAACTCGATCACGTACAGCGCCGACGCGAGGATGACGATCGGGAGCTCGGAGAGGACTTCCAGGCCGTGCGGCAGCTGCAGGGCGCCGAGTCGGTGGAGGAGCCCGAGCGCTGCCACGGTCCCGTAGAGGCGGAGACCCGACGCGGTCGCCGCGCCGGCCGCGAGCCCGATCTGGGGAAGGAGGGTCTCGATCATGAGGCGATTATCGCGGTTTCATCGCGTCGCGGTACGCGAGGAACTTCTCCCGGCAGGCGATTCCCATCTTGCGGATCTCGGCGAACTCGGGGGTACTTCGGACCCGGTCGAACAGCGGATCGTTGTCCATCGCGGGGTAGCCGCAATAGTTCTGTTCGACCGCTTTGCGGAGGAGCTTCAAACCGGCCTCGGGTTGGCCGCAGGCGACGAATTCGGCAGCAGAGCCAAACTTGGGTTCGGAGTCCCGGGCTTCCCAGATCGTCGGGATTTCGTCCTGCACGAACTCCGCGACCTCTGCGGCGGGCCGGCCGCTCAAGCAGGCTCGAACGGACCGAGGGATACCGGGAGCGCTTCGGGCTAGCCTGGCAGCTTCGTCTCGCTTGCCTTCACGAAGCAGGGAATCCATCGTCTGGAAACTGGCCCATTCGCTGTTGCCATCCAGGCTGATGTACTCCTTCGCGCGGTCGAACTGTCGAAGCTGCTGGAACACGATCGTGCAGGATCGCCACTGATAGTTTTTCGGGTCGATCTCCCGTGCAGCCTGGCACTCTCGCGCTGCTTCCTCCAGGAGTCCCCCGTAGCGAAGGACGTATGCCGCGGCGAAGTGCGACTCGCCGGCGTCGGGACGCCGGCGCAAGAGCTCCGACGCCTGGTCCCAGGCGGCCTCGAGTTCTCCTCCCTCGGTCGCGAGGATGATGAGCCTCCGCCGCGCCGTGACGAGCTCGGGGTCGAGAGCAAGCGCTCGCTCTGCTGCCGTTCGTGACCGCTCGATCGCGCGCAGACCGCCGTCCGAATAGGTACCGTCGTAGTACTGACGCTCGCCCAGAGCCAGCCAGGCGGGGGCGTAGTTGGGATCGAGCTCCACGGAGCGTTCGAGGATCGGGATCGCCGTCTTATTCGGAGCCGGATCGCGCGAGGTGGCAGTACCCCGCAGGTAGAGGTCGTACGCCTCGGGGTTCTTCGGGTGCGTCGCGCCCGCCGCTCCGGCCGCTCCGAGGAGCGGCAGCAAGCCTTCGGAGAGCCGCGTTGCGATCTGCTGCTGCAGCGGGATCAGGTCGGCGGCCGAACCGCTGAACGTGTCGCGCCAGACGATCTTGTCATCGCCTGTGGCCATGACCTCGAGCGTGACCTGCAGCCGATCGCCCTCGCGGATGTAATGCCCGGTGAGAACCCGGTCCACACCCATCTCTTTTCCCGCGACCTGCGGATCTGCGTCGGGTTTGTCGTACTTGCGCGCCGAGGCGAACGGCCGGATTGCCAGCGATGGGGCGCGGGAAAGGGTGGTGACGATGTCGTCAGGCAACGCCAGGCGAAGGAAGTCCGCGCTCCGGTCGGAGCCTAGGCTCTGGAAAGGGAGGACCGCGATCGACAGCGGGGCGCTGGGCCCGGTCGGCGGCGCTACCGGGTGCGGGCGACGCGTCAGAAGCCACGCGGCCGCTCCGACCGCCACGAGAGCGACGACGGCCGCGATCGGGATCCACCTGCGCCGGGGCGTTGGAATGGAAGCCGCCGAGACCGCCGCAGTGACGCCGGTCGCCGCCGCGACGCGTCCGGACTCGGAGTCGCGCTTCAAACGCTTCAGCTCGACCCGGATCTCGGAGGCGGTCTGGTACCGGAGGTCCCGGTCTTTCTCCAGCGCCGTGTTGACGATTCGCTCGAGGTCCGCCGGAAGGTCGGGGTTCAACCGCACCGGCGAGACCGGTGCGCGATTCAGGATCCCGTCGAAGATGATCGCAGAGGTGTTGCCCGAGAACGGCTGACGGCCCGTCGCCATCTCGTAGAGAACCGCGCCGAAAGAGAAGATGTCCGTTCGCGCGTCGAGCTCCTCTCCGCGGGCCTGCTCCGGCGACATGTAGGCGACCGTGCCGATGGCGGTCCCCGGGCTCGTCAGCTGCGCCTGGGCCTGGCCGATCTCCGTCGCGATCGCGGACTCTGCGCCTCCCGCCTCGGGAGGCCCGGCGCGCTTGGCGAGACCGAAGTCCATGAGCTTTGCCTGACCGCGCCTGGTGATCACGATGTTCCCGGGCTTGATGTCCCGGTGGACGATGCCGTGCGTGTGCGCGGCGTCGAGCGCGTCGGCAATCTGGATTCCGAGCTCGAGCATCGGATCGAGCGCGAGCGGCCGGGCGGCCAAGCGATCCTTGAGCGTCTCGCCCTCGACGAGCTCCATGACGATGAAGTGACGGCCCGCGTCTTCGTCGATGTCGTGGATCGTGCAGATGTTCGGATGCTCCAGGGCGGAGGCCGCGCGCGCCTCGCGCCGAAGCCGCTCCAGAGCGTTCGGGTCGTCGCCGACCTCTTCCGGCAGGAACTTCAGCGCCACGCGGCGCCCCAGCTTGATGTCCTCGGCCTTGTAGACGACGCCCATGCCGCCGCCGCCCAGCTTCTCCAGGATCCGGTAGTGCGAAACGGTCTGCCCGATCACGACGTCAATCCCGGGGCACGGCGTTCTGGATCAGCGTGATCGTGGGCCGCGACTGGTCGACAGGGACCGAAAACAGAAAGCGCCCGTCGCGAGTCACCACGTACGTCAATCGGTTGAATTTCCCGAAAACTGTGGGAGCGGCGAAGAGCGTTTGCGGCTTTCCGATCTCCACGGAAGGGGTGGTTCGAATCGACACGGAGGTCATCTTCCGGTCGGGCGTGATGTAGAAAAACTCCTTCCCGTCGCGCAGCCAATACGGCTCGACTCCGCCCCCCTGGGAGACCTGCCACCGCTCGGAGGTCGGCGGAAACCGCCGAAGGTAAACCTCGTTCTGCCCCGATTCGCCGGAGGCATACGCGAAGAACCGGCCGTCCGGAGAAAACTGGATCTGTCGAAGCACCGTCTCGTCGAGAAGCAGGCGCGGCTTCCCTTCGCCGGTGGCCGGCACGGTCCACAGTCGCACGCCGGTCGTTCCCTGCACTGCGCAGACCAGGAAGGTTCCGTCCGGAGACCAGCTCACGGGGCCCGGCAGACCGGCTGAGCGCATGACGACGACGTCGCGGCCGCTCACGAGGTCCCGGACTCGCACTTCGCCTTCTCCGCCCCGGTTCGCCCGGTACGCGAAGCTCTTCCCGTCCGGTGACCAGGCCGAGTCGTTCGCATCCGTCTCGTCAGAGGTGAGCGGGGAGATCGTCCCGCGCGCGAGGTCGATCGCCCGGAGCGTGCCGTGGTTCGTCTCGGGACTCGTTCCGTCTACGGAGACGCGGGTCTCGTCGGGCGAGAGCGCCGGCTCGTCCCAGAGCCGGGCCGGTCCGACGGTGCCGAGCGGTCGCCCGGACCGGTCGAACCAGGTGAGCTGTTTTTCCGGGTTTCCTTCGCGAAACGCGACGGTCCCGTCCCGTGACGCCGAAATGGAAGAGTGGCCGAAGTACTCATTGCTGAACCAGACGCGTTCCGCGATCGGGGTCGGATCCCCCGTCACCTGGAGTCGAGTCTCGTCGAACTTCTGGGCGAACAAAGTCCCCTCTCGCGCGAAGAAGAGACGTCCGGGTGTCGCGGTGGCGCGGCGCCCGCCCGCGAGAATCCGATCCTTCCGGCTGGAACCCAGTTCTCCCAGGTAGATACCGATCCGGCCGCGCGTCGAGGCGTACGCGTAGTAGATGAAGTGCCGGCCGTCCGGCAGGAACTCGGGCCAGCGGTGCGTGATTTCGTCGGCCGCCTGGTCGACCGTCGTCGCCGGCTTCGGCGATCCGCCGGCCGCCGGGATCTGAGATATCCCGGCGGACGACTGACCGGAAAAGAGGATCGTCCCCTCCCGGCTCCACGAGCCGCCACGGGCCGCAGGAGCGTCGCAGAGGACCGTCGCGGGCCCGCCCGCCAGGTCGATGCGCTTCAGCTTGTCGCCGGTGAAGAAGCCGAGCGTCCGCCCGTCCGGAGACCAGAACGGAAAGGTGGCACCCTCGGTACCCGCCACGGAGTGCGCCGACGAGGAATCGAGAGAGCGGATCCAGATCGTGGTCGTGCCGTCGATCGAGGCGGGGAACGCGACCGATCTCCCATCGGGCGATATCGCGGTCCAGTTGCCGAGCTCCGCCCTTTCGGGCGGCACGATCGAGAACACGGAGCGTTCGACCGGCGGGGCGGCGCGGCGGACCCGCGACAGCGCAAATCCCGCGACGAGCCCGAGGAGCAAGAGCGCGAGACCGGCGAGGATGCGGCGCGCGGGTCGGCGGCGGTTCTCCGCGACGACGGGACGCGGCGGCGAAGTCATCGCGCCGCTCGTCTCGGATGCCCAGCGCAGCTCGCTCGCGATGTCCGCCGCGGACTGCCACCGCTCGTCCGGATCCTTCGCCATGCATTTGCGCACGACGTGGTCGAGCGTCCCGGGCGCGAGCGGCTGAATCGAAGTGATCGACTCCGGCTGTCTCTCGAGAATCGATGCGATCAACGAGGCTTGGCTCGCTCCGGCGAACGCCTTTCGTCCCGTGACCATCTCGTAGAGGACCGAGCCGAACGCGAAGATGTCCGACCGCGCGTCGACCTCCTTGCCCTCGAGCTGCTCAGGCGCCATGTACTGGAAGGTCCCGAGAATCGTGCCGGCGGCCGTCAGGTTCGAGCCGTGCGGCGTCGTCATCTGCATCGAGAGCCCGGAGACCACGCCCGACGCCGGTTCCGAGAGCTTGGCGAGCCCGAAGTCGAGCAGCTTGACGCCGGTCTTCGTCAGCATGACGTTCGCGGGCTTCAAGTCCCGATGAACGACCCCGGCGCGGTGCGCCCGGTCGAGCGCCTCTGCCATCTGGATTCCATACTTCACGGCCTGGTCGACCGGGAGTGAACCGCGTCCGAGCCGATCCGCGAGCGTCTCGCCTTCCAGGAACTCCATGACGAGGTACTCGACGCCGTCCTGGTGCCCGACGTCGTAGAGGGCGCAGATGTGCGGGTGCGACAGCTGCGAGATCGTCTTCGCCTCGCGCTCGAACCGCTGGAGAGCTTCGGGCGAGGAGAGGTGGTCGGGAAGGACCTTGACCGCGACGGTCCGCTCGAGCCGCGTGTCTTTCGCGCGATACACCTCGCCCATGCCGCCCGCGCCGAGTGATCCGAGGATCTCGTAGGGACCGAGACGAGTGCCGGTCGCGAGCGTCATTCGTAATGCAAGGTTGGTTACCTGCTTTTCCCTTCCGGAAACCAGCCGCTGACCACCGTGATGGGCAGGGCGGCGTCCTGGGTTCGCCGGGAGTTGATCACGAAGCGCTGCCCATCCGACGTCACGTCGTAGTGATTTCGCGCCTCGACGAGCGGAAGAATTCGCGTCGGAAAGAGGGCATGCGGCTTCCCGACGTCGAGACGCTCGCCGGAGCGGATATCGACTGCCATCACCTTTCGGTCGGGGGAGATGTAGAAGATTTCTTTCCCGTCTCCTCTCCACCTCGGCTGGTTTCCTCCGCCGACCGATATCTGTTGTCGCTCGTTTCCGGCCGGAAAGCTCTGAACGTAGATCTCGTCCGCTCCGGACTCGTCCGAGAGATAGGCGATCCACCGGCCGTCGGGGGAAAAGACCGCGCCCGACTCGTTCGCGCCCGTCGCGAGCAGCGGCCGATTCGTTCCCGTCTGGAAGTCACGCAGCCCGAGGTCGAAGCCGAAGGTCTTCCAGTCGACCGCCTCGTAGATCATGTAACGGCCGTCGCGCGACCAGTCATCGAGAGGGGAGAATGCCGGCAGCTTGAAGAGAGGCCGGGGTTTTCCGGTACTTCGCATGTCCCGCACGAAGACCTCGCCCCGGGGGAACGAAGCGAACGCGATTCGGGATCCGTCCGGACTCCACAGGGCCGTCGCGCTGTTCAGCCCCGACTCCGTCGGCAGCCGCGTCATGTTTCCACGAGTGAGATCGGCGACCCAGGTCTCGGTGAGCATGGTGCGCTGCTTGACCCCTCGGGAGACAAGGATGGAGTGTCCGTCCGGAGAAAAAAGCGGCTCGAAGTGGGCGGCGGGCGGGCCGACTGTGGCGATCTCCTTGCCGGAACGGTCGTAGAGGACGAGCTCGGTCTGGGAAAGCCCTCCCGTCTGATAAGCCATTACGCCAGTGGAAGAGACCGCGAAGGCCGTCGCGAGTGTGGAGATCCCGTCCCACCAGACGTCCTCCACGATCGGCGTCACGTCGCCGGTCGCCCGCATCGCCCCGAGGTCGAACGGCCGGCTCATCAACCGGTCACCCGAGCGGTAGAGAAGGTAGCCCGGCGGCGAGTAGACCGCGGCGGCGTCGGCATCCGGGGCGACCGGATGGGTCTCACTCGAGTCGACCGACGCGACGTAGGCCCCGGTGGCGCCGCCGTACCCCTCGTAATAAAGAAAGTGTCGGCCGTCCGGCAGGAAGCTCGGCCAGCGATAGATCTCGCCGTGGCGGGAGGTGAGTTGCGCCAGGGGCCGGGGTAGCCCGCCCGTGTCGGAGACCACGTCGATCGATCCACCCACGTTCGTCGAGAACACGATCTTCCCGTCCGCACCCCACGCGCCGCCGCGCGGGGCCACCGTGTCGCACAGGGCGCGCGGCGTACCGCCGGCGGCGTCGATTCGCTTCAGCTTTCCATCCGCGAAGAAACCGATCGAGCGGCCGTTCGGCGACCAGAAGGGAAACTGGGCACCCTCGGTCCCGTCGAGCGCTCGCGACTCCAGCGAGTCGAGGGGCCGGATCCAGAGGCGGTCCCGGCCGTCCGCGCCGGTCGCGACGAAAGCGAGCGTCTCGCCCAGAGGCGACAGAGCCAGCATCCCCTGGAGCGAGGTCCCGGCCGGCGGCGGGATCGTGAACCGCATCTTCGACGGGGCTGCAAAGGCTCGGTTCGGACGGGAGGCCAGGACGAACCAGCCGAGAGCGAGCAGCAACGCACCGGCAACCGCCCAGCCGAGAAGTGCGGTTCGCGGGCGCCGCGTCGGTGCGGCGGCCTCATCGGGGCGCGCGACATCTCCGAGCTCGAGCGCCACGTCGCGGGCGTTCTGCCAGCGACCTTCGGGATCCTTCGCGAGGCAGCGCCGGACGACGCGGTCGAGGCTCCGGGGACTCATCGGGTCGAAGTGCGCGATGGGCTCCGGGTCCTTGTGCAGGATCGCGCCGATGAGCGAAGCCTGGCTGGTGGCGGCGAAGGCCTTGTGACCGGTCGCCATCTCGTAGAGGACACAGCCGAGCGCGAATACGTCGGTGCGCGCGTCGGTTTCCCTGCCCTCGAGCTGCTCGGGCGCCATGTACTGGAACGTCCCGAGAATGGCGCCCTCCTGCGTCAGGGCAGTCGGAAGAGCGGAGAAGTTGCGTCTCGCCAGGGGATATTGCGCAGCGGCCGTCTGCTCTCTTCCGGTCGCGTCGAGCGACCGCTCGAGAGCCACGACTTTCGCCAGGCCGAAGTCGAGAAGCTTCACTCCCGATTTCGTCAGCATGACGTTGCCGGGTTTCAGGTCGCGGTGGACGATCCCCTGGCGGTGCGCCTTGTCGAGCGCGTCGGCGATCTCGATTCCCTGGCGGAGAACCTGGTCGATCGGAAGCGGTCCCCGCGAGAGCTTGTCCGCGAGCGTCTCCCCTTCGAGATACTCCATGACCAGGAAGTCCGTGTCGCCTTCCCGGCCGATGTCGTAGAGCGCGCAGATGTGCGGGTGGGAGAGTTGCGAGATCGTCCTGGCCTCCCGCTCGAAGCGTTGCCGGAACTCCGGAGAGGACCCCAGATTCGAGGAGAGCACCTTGATCGCAACGGTTCGGCCGAGCCGCGTGTCGATCGCCCGGTACACCTCGCCCATGCCGCCCGCGCCGAGCGATCCGAGGATCTCGTAAGGGCCGAGGCGAGCGCCGGCCGAGAGCGTCATCGCCGCTCCGGGGTCCGGACCCGGGGCTCATCCTCCAGAAATCGCTCGAAGCCTTCGAGATCCCAGGTCACGAGCGTCTCCACCCGCGCCTTGCGGGCGCACGCCGCGATGAGAGCGTCGTAGACCGCGCCTCCGCCGATCCCGATCTCCCGGCAGCGCCGGAGCGTCGAGCGGTAGTCGGCACCCGCGAGCGCGACGAGCCGCGTCTTCGCCCAGTTCGCCTCGATTAGCGCGAGCGCGTCATCGGGTCGCAGCCGGTGGCGTTCCGGGAGACGCGTCAGGACCGAGAACGCCTCCGCGAGCGAGTGTGCCGCGAGGACCAGCACTTCTCCGGCCGCGTCTCGGCGCTCGATTTCCCGCCGGGTTTCCTCGTGATGGCTGTGCCAGGCGCAGACCGCCGCGACGAGGCAGCTGGTGTCGAGCAGGTACGCGATCACTCACCCTCACCGGGATCCCCGTGGCCCCGCCGTCGAAGCCGGTCGAGCGTCCGCTCGACGACCTCCGGCGTCAGGGGCGCGACGTTCTCTTTCGGGACCGCGACCGTCAGCGACCCCCGCTTCACGAGCCGGACTTCCAGAGGTGCGGTCTCGATCTCGATCCGGCCATCGGCGACCCGGATCGACAGCTCCGCGCCGGGGCGGATCCCGGCTTCCTCGCGGATCTTCTTCGGCACGACCAGCCTTCCGGCGCGGTCGATGGTCGTCTTCATGGTAAAGACGATACCATTAAATCTGCCATTCCTTGCCCGGACTCATCCGGCGGGCTGTCGGAGAGCAGCATCCCAGTTGAGGATCACACGGATCGGAGATTCGGGGGACTTCTCAACCGGAGTGCTGACGAGGAACCGGCTGCCGTCCGGCGAGACGTCGAAGTTGCGGATCCCGGTTTCCACACGGAAGAGCGGTGCGCCCGTTCCCGCCTGCAGATTCGCGCCGAGGGTGATCGGAACGGACACGATCGAGTCGTCCGGCGCCGCGTAGTAGAGCTCCTTGCCGTCGCGGCGCCACCGGGGCGCCCTTCCGCCGGATGGGGAGATACGGCGCTTCTCCCCCGCGCCTTCGGTCAGCGCCACGTACACCTCGGGATTCCCGGACTCGTCGGACTGATAGGCGATCCACCGCCCGTCCGGCGAGAAACGCGGGCTGCGCTCGTTGAACGGAGAACGGAGCCACGGCTTCGGCTGGAGCTTTCCGTCGAGAGTCATCAACCAGATGTCGGCGGTCGTCGCCGCGTCCTGGAGGAAGACGAGACTGCGGCCGTCGGACGATATGTCCTCGGGTTGCTGGACGCCCGGCTGAACCAGGAACGCCCGCTCGCTTCCGGGCGACCCGACGACGATCTGGGCGATGTCCGGCGGTCCGTGGTCGTCGGTCCGGAACAAAAGGCGTGACTCGTCGGGCGTCCATACGGGAGCGTTTTCATCGATCTGACCCGAGGTCAATCGGGTGGAAGCCCCGCTCGCCGCCTCGAAGACCCAGAGATCGGACGTTCCGTACCGGCTGTCGTCGATATCGACGGCGATGCGATTTCCGGACGGGGAGATCCGGACGAAGTCGACGCCCGCGGGTTGGCCCAGGACGCCGAGCTCCTTTCCTCGTCGATCGATCCAGGCGAGGCGCACCGGTGTCTCCGCGGCCTGGTAAGCAATCACGCCCGCTTGGGAAACCGAGAAGGTGGCGTGGCCCGGTCCGAAGAAGTGGTGGACGTTTTCGGCGAGAGGAATCGGCTCCCCGGAAAAAGCGGCCTTCCTGGCGTCGAACGGCTGCGCGAACAGAGTCGTGTCGCGGACGTAGATCAGGTAGCCCGGCTCCGCATATTCGAAACGGGAGACGAGCTGGGTGATCGCGCGGACCTCTCGCGAGTCGAGCGACCCGACCCGCAGCTCTCTCGACTTCATGTTCGGTGCGAGTGCCTGAAAGAGAAAACGCCGGCCGTCCGGGAGGAACTGGGGCCACAAGAGTGCGACCGGGTCGGAGGGATCGACGCCCAGGACGCGGACCGGCACTCCGCCCCGGTCCGAAACGCGGAAGATTCCGGGCTCGCTCGGCGGGATCTGCGAGAAGAGAATTGTCCCGTCCCGACCCCACGTACCGACCCAGTCGTACTGGGCCGGGCAAAGCTCCTCCGCCGGACCGCCCGCGGCCGGGATCTTCTTGAGCTTCCCGTCCGCGAAGAATGCGATGAAGCGGCTGTCGGGCGACCAGAAGTGAGTGCTCGCCCCGAGCGATCCTTCGAGCTCCGTGAAATGCTCGGAGTCGAGAGGGCGGAGGAATAGGCGCCGTCTCCCGTTGTAGACGGCCTCGATGACGAGGCGCGTGCCGTCGGGTGAAATCGACAGGCCGCGAGAAATTGCGCCCGGCGCGTAGGTCGTGCCGGGCGGGATCGGCACCGCGAAGCGCACCATCCGCGCGGTGTTTGCCGTTTTCACCGGCCGGCGGAGGAGCAGGGTCGTCAGCGCCGCCGCGAGAAGCAGAGCGATCGCGCCGAGCGCGAGGAGCGCCGGCGGTCTCCGGCGTTTTGCCGCGGGCGCGGCCGCGATGCCGGAGATCTCGTCCGTCGCCGGGAACTGGAGCTGGAACGCGAGGTCGTGCGCGGAGTGGAAGCGCGCCTCCGGATCCTTCTCGAGGCAGTGGTGCACGATGCGGTCGAGCACCGGCGGGAGCGGAGGGTTCATCGACGACAGCGCGGGCGGATCCTCCCGCAGGATCGCGGACATCGTGTCGGCGGCGGTGTCGCGCTGGAAGGCCCGCCGGCCCGACAGCATCTCGTAGAGGATCGCCCCGAACGAGAAGATGTCGCTGCGGGCGTCGGCGCTCCGGCCGCGGACCTGTTCCGGAGACATGTAACCGAGCGTTCCCAGGACGACGCCCGGCTCCGTGCCCGCGTGGACCGGCGCGGTCGGCAGGTTGGTCTGCGGACCCGAGGTGTCCGCCTGGGTCAGCTTGGCGAGCCCGAAGTCCAGGATCTTGACGCGGCCGTCCTTCGTGACGAAGAGGTTCTCGGGTTTCAGGTCCCGGTGGACGATCCCCTTCTCGTGCGCGGCCGCGAGGCCGTGCGCGACCTGGATCGCGTAGTCGACGGCGCGGCGCGGGGCGAGAGCTCCGCCGGCGAGGCGCGCGCGCAAGGTCTCGCCCTCCAGGAGCTCCGAGACGACATACGGCGCGCCGTCGACCGTTCCGATGTCGTAGACGGCCGTGACGTTGGGATGGTTGAGGAGCCCGGCGGCGCGGGCCTCCTGCTCGAACCGGCGGAGGCGGTCGGGGTCGTTGGAAAAAGAGGAAGGGAGAACCTTGACCGCCACGTCGCGTCCGAGCCGGGGATCGCGGGCTCGGTAGACCTCTCCCATTCCCCCCGCGCCGATCGGCGCGAGGATCTCGTAGGGGCCGAGACGGGAGCCGGCAGAGAGGGTCACAAGACCGTCAGGCGGGTGCGGACGTCTCGACGTCCTTCCGGTAGAGGTCGAATGCCTTCTGATACTCCATCACGCGTGCGACCTCTTCGAGGAACTCTTCGCTGTATCCGGCGCGGCGCAACAGGTGGAAGCCCATCTCCATTCCGGACGTGATACCGCCGGCGGTGATGATGCGTCCGGCATCCACGACGCGGGCGCGGCTGACGCGAACGGCCGGCGCGATCTTCGCCAGCCGATCGATGGGAACCATTCCGGCGGGTGAAGACTCGACTCGATCCGGTTCTTTCCGATTGGTCGCCGAAAGCCCGTCGAGGAGTCCCATCTTTCCGTAAACCCAGGACCCCGTGCAGACGCTGGTCAGGAGCGTCGAGTCCGCCAGCGACCGGACGTAATCGTGCAGGCGCCGGTTGTAAAGCTCCTGGCGGGTGCCGAAGCCTCCCGGAATCAGAAAGGCGTCCATGGCCGGGGCGTCTTCGAAAGAGTAGTTCGGCAGAACCGTGAAACCCGCCTGGGTCTGCACCGGACGAAGAGAATCCGCGATCAGAAACGCGTCGAGCTCCGGATCGAAACGCCGCGCCACGGAAAAGACTCCGTAAGGCGCGGCGAAGTCCACGATCTCGGCATCCTTGAAGACGTAGATTCCGAGTCGAAACCCGGGTATTCGCGGCGTCTCTGCCATGGGGTCCTCCGACTGGATCCGGTCGAGCCGAGTCTATGACGCACCTGGCGCGATCGAGTTCGGCTTCCCGCCGAGGCCGCGACTGCCTTGGCACCCTGCGAGGTCCAGCAGTCGGACGGTGCTGTCCGGATGCTACGGCTTCGGAGCGGGGTTTTCGTCGGTCGCCATGCCGAGCCGGGTCAGCAGGAAGGCGTAATCGAACGCGGTTTCCTGGAGCTTGTCGTATCGGCCCGAAGATCCGCCGTGGCCCCCCGCCATGTTGATCTTGAAGACGAGCGGATGCGAATCGGTCTTCATCTCGCGCAGACGCGCCACGTACTTGGCGGGCTCCCAGTACATGACCTGGCTGTCGTTGAACGACGTCTTGACGAGCATTGCGGGGTAAGCCCGGGCCGCGATGTTGTCGTAGGGGCTGTAGCTCTTCATGTACTCGTACTGCTCACGCACCCGCGGGTCGCCCCACTCCTCGAACTCGCCCACCGTCAGCGGCAGGCTCGCGTCGAGCATGGTGTTGATGACGTCGACGAACGGAACGCGGGCGATCGCCGCGGCGAACAGGTCCGGCCGCATGTTGACGACCGCGCCGATCAGGAGTCCGCCGGCGCTTCCGCCCTCGATCGCCAGTCGGTCCCGGGACGTCCACTTCTCGCGGATCAGGTGCTCGGCCACCGCGATGAAGTCCGTGAAGGTGTTCTTCTTGGCGAACATCCGTCCCTCGTCGTGCCACTTCTTGCCCATCTCGCCGCCGCCGCGGACGTGGGCGATCGCGCAGACGACGCCGCGGTCGAGCAGGCTCACCCGATTGGACGAAAAGCCCGGATTGCTGGAGATGCCGTAGGAGCCGTACCCCGTCAGGAGAAGAGGATTGCGGCCGTCTCGAGCGATCCCCTTGCGGTAGACGATCGAGATCGGTATCGAGGTTCCGTCGGAGGCGGTGGCGTGAAGCCGCTCCGAAACGTAACGCGACGGGTCGTACCCTCCGAGAACTTCGGTGCGTTTGAGCAGCCGGCGCTCGCGCTTGTCCATGTCGTAGTCGAAGATCGACTCGGGCGTCACCAGCGACTGATAACGGAATCGAAAGACGTTCGTGTCGAACTGCCGGTTTTCCCCGGCGAACGCGGCATAGACCGGCTCGGGAAGTTCGATCCGGTGGGACTGTCCCGTCGCGAACGACATCACGCGGAAGTGCCGCAAACCGTCCTGGCGCTCGAGAAGGACGAGGTGCCCCGAGAACACCTCGATCCCCTCGATCATGACGTCCTCCCGGTGGGGGACGATCTCCTTCCAGTTCTGCGGCCGCGGATCCTCCGTCGACATGAGAACGACTCGAAAATTGCGACCCTTGTCGTTGATCCGTACGAAGAAGGCGCCGAGCCGATGGTCCACCTCGTACTCCCGGTCCTTCTCCCGCGCCGCGATCACCTGGGGCGTGCCGTTCGGTTCGCTCGCCTTCAGGAAGCGGATTTCGCTCGACGTGTGGCTGCTCGAGTCGAGGAACAGGTATGCGCCGCTTCGCGACCGCGACACCTCCAGCGTGAATTTCTCGTCCTTCTCCTCGTACAGCATCGCGTCGGATTCAGGCCTCGTACCGAGGACGTGCCGGTGAAGCCGATACGGCCGCTTCGCGCTGTCGTCGACGACGTAGAAAACCGTCTTGTCGTCCGCGGCCCAGGCGAAGGAACTGACGCGGGAGAATTTCTCCGGCGCGACGGCTCCCGTGCGAAGGTCCTTGACGAAGAGCGTGTATTCGCGGAATCCGGTCACGTCCGTCGAATAGGCCAGCAGATTTCCGTCATCGCTCGGCTCGAGGTCGCCGATCCCGAAGAACTTTTCTCCGCCGGCGAGCTCGTTGGCATCGAGGATGATCGTCTCCGGAGCGTCGACCGATCCCTTTCGGCGGCAGTAGATGGGGTACTGCTTTCCCTTCTCGGTGCGCGAGTAATAGAGGTAGTCCCCTTTCCGGAACGGCACGGTCAGGTCGCTCTCCTGGATCCGCCCGAGCATTTCCGCATACAGAGCTCGCTGCAGCGGCTCGGTCGGCTTCATCACCGCGTCGGCGTACGCGTTTTCGGCGTCGAGGTGGGCGCGGACCTGCGGGTCTTCCTTCCGACGCAGCCAGAAATACTCGTCCTGCCGCTTCTCCCCGTGGACGACGTCCACCTTAGACACCTTGCGCGTCACGGGGGGTATGGGGACTTCGGGGGAGGACGATGCGGCGAGCGCCGGGATTCCCAGCGCCAGCAGGAGTGGCAGAGACATCGGGCCTCCTCATGCGGCAAAAAAGGGGGCGATGATATCGCGCGAGCCTCCGAGTTTTCCGTAGAATCGGGTTCTTCCGGAGGCACCCATGTCCCACACCCGACGACTCTCCCTCGGTATCGTTCTCACTTTCGCCCTGTCGAAGCTCGCCGTCGGCGACGCCGGTCACTCCCACACGGAAGGCGATCCGACGAAGCTCGGAAAGGTTCACTTCGAGATCTCGTGCGGAGCGGCGTCGCAGCCGAGATTCGACGTGGCCCTCGCGATGCTGCACTCGTTCTGGTACTCGAAGGCGGAGAAGGCGTTCTCGGACCTGGCCGCGAGCGACCCGGGTTGCGCGATGGCGCACTGGGGGATCGCGATGAGTCGATTCCACCAGATCTGGGAAGCACCTCCGCCGGACGACCTGAAAGCGGGCATCGCCGCGATCGCCGCGGCGCGGGCTGCGGGCGCAAAGACCGAGCGGGAGCGCGACTACGTCGAGGCGCTCGGCGTCTACTACGACAAAGCCGATTCGTTGGATCACGTGACGCGATTCCTGGCCTTCGAGAAGGCGATGGAAGCGCTGGCGAAGAAGTATCCGAACGACCGGGAGGCCTCGATCCTGTACGCGTTGACGCTGAACGGAGTCGCGCTCGCCGTTCCCCCGGACAAGACCTATCCCCGCCAGAAGAAAGCGGGGGCAATCCTGGAGCCGATCTTCCGGGAGATGCCCCAGCATCCGGGCGTCGCGCACTACATCATCCACAGCTACGACTTTCCGACGCTGGCCGACCGGGGTCTCGAAGCCGCGCGGCGTTACTCGAAGATCGCCCAGGACTCCCCACACGCTCTCCACATGCCGTCGCACATCTTCACGAGACTGGGTCTCTGGGAGGACTCGATCTCTTCGAACCTCGCGTCCGCGGCAGCGGCCCGGAAGGATTTCCAGCGGACGACGCCGGGCGCCGACGCCTTCTCCTTCGACCAGCTGCACGCCATGGACTACCTGGCTTATGCCTACCTGCAGCTGGGCCGCGACGCCGAGGCGCGAAAAATCGTTCAGGAGGCGTCGCGCGCCGAAAGATTCGACAAGGAAAACTTCGCTGCGGCCTACGCGCTGTCCGCCATTCCCGCACGGCTTGCCCTCGAGCGACGCGACTGGAAAGCCGCGACCTCGCTGACGTTGAAACCCACGGGATTCGCCTGGAATCGGTTCCCGTGGACGGAATCCACGGTGGTTTTCGCCCGGGCCGTCGGCTTCGCCAAGACCGGCGACGTCGTCTCCGCACGAAAGGAGCTCGATCACCTCGAGAAACTGCGCGACTCACTCAAGGCGGCCGGCAACCGTTACTGGGCCGACGAAGTCGAGATCGTGCGTCTCGAAGGAGCCGCGTGGCTGGCGCGCGCTTCGCACAAGGACTCCGAGGCTGTCGAGCTGATGCGATCCGCGGCCGCGCTCGAGGACACGACCGACAAGCATCCCGTGACTCCGGGTCCCATCCTTCCGGCGCACGAGCAGCTCGGCGATCTCCTGACCGAGCTCGGCAAGCCCGGCGAAGCGCTGACCGAGTACCGCGCCACGCTCGCCGCGTCTCCCAACCGGTTGAACGCGGTCTTCGGTGCGGCGCGGGCCGCGAGGCTCGCCGGGGACGAGTCGGAGGCGCGGGCCGGTTACTCGAAGTTGATCGAGCTCTGCGGCAAAGGGGACGGTGCGCGCGAGCAGGTCGCCGAAGCCCGCGCCTACCTCGAGGGAAGGAAAGTCACCGAGCTGAGATAGCGCCGGGCTTCAGGGACGGGAGCAGGCGTAGATCTCGGCCTTGTGGTCCCCCTCGACCGGCACCATGGCGGCGTTGCCACCGAGACGCGCCGCCTCCTCCTGGAGCTTGCGCCACTGATCGGGCTCGCGGATGTCGTAGGCCTGTTCCGTCCTGGAAATGAGCCGGCATCCGCTCACGGCATTGGGATCGGTCGTCACGATCACGGACGGCGCCGCGACGGCGACCGTGCCCGCGGTCCGGGGAGAAGCCGCGCCGGCCGGAGCGGGTGTCGATTTCGAAGCGGCGCAGCCGACGCCGAGAGCCAGGAGGAGCGTCCAAGCGGTTTTCATTTGTTTCTCCGACTTCCCGGCAGTTTAACGCCGGTTCTCTGACCCGACGCGATAGCAGCTCTCGGCAGAGCCGGCGTCGAGCCGCGACTCACTCGTGGGTCGCAGTTCGGGTTCTGTTCGATAATCGTTTCGGCTGCCCGTAGCTCAGCCCGGACAGAGCAACGGCCTTCTAAGCCGTGGGTCGGCGGTTCGAATCCGCCCGGGCAGACCACTTCCGCCCACTCGGTCGAGTCCGACTTTGATCGCGTCCGATCGCCTCCGACGTTGATCTCGTCCGATCGGAATGTCCGGGTTAGAAATTCTCAACCGGACCCCCGTGAACCCCTTCCAGCGAAGACCACGCCTGTGGGATCGGGGACGTTCGGCCTTCATGCGTAACCGCTTGAAGAACAATCTCGTTCGCGGCAGCCTCAGCCGTATCGGGGTCGACGTGGCCCAAAAGGTGCATTTGTCACGTCGCGGATGACCTTTCGAGTTACCCAATAGCGATACAAACGAAACACAGATGTCACAAGACGGACGCAATAAGGCGGTCGCCATGAAAACCGAAGAACTCGCGTCGATCCCCTCCCGCTCCTCGAAGACTTCCTCGAATTCGAAGCGCGTCCCTGGCTGGCTCGCGGTCATCGCCGGCGCGGCGGGACTTCTCCTCACCGCTTCCGCGCTCACGGCGGCTCCCGCGGGCGGTTCGAACGGAGCCGCAACCCGAACCGCCGCGCAACCCTTCCGCGTTCTCGACAAGAACGGCAACCTGGTTGGATACACCGTGACCGAGAACATGGTCGCGCGGTTGGTCGACAACGTCTGGGTCAGCTTCTACATCCATCCCGCTGTCGGGATTTACGACGCCGGCGCGATCTACCTCAACTACCTGACGACGGACTGCAGCGGCCCGGCGTACATCACGCACTACTCGACGTTCTCCGAAGGCACGCGCGTGGGCGCGAAACTCTACTACCCGAAGGATCAGCAGCAGCTGACGCCACTCTCGGTTCGCATCGCGACGCCGGAGGGCGAGACGGGAACCTGCTCGGCGGCTTCGAACATCGCCGGCGTCTATGGCGTGGCAGCGACCGTCGACGTGAGCTCGTTCGGCCTCGAGCTCCCCTTCACCGCGCAGCAGTAACGGGTCGGGCCGGCGTCCGCCGGCCCGGCAACCCGGCTAGGAGCCCGGCGCGGTGTCGGCCGAGGGGCCGTAGATCGAAGGAACCTTCCCACCCATCGGCCGGATGTACGTCGACAGTTGCCCCCGGTGGTGGATCATGTCCAGCAGAAAGCCCCAGAGCATTTCGTCCGTGGTGGTCTCGTTGATCTGCTTTCCGCCCATGAAGAACTGGACCGGCCGCTTCCAGCCGGCGTCGTCGAGCTTCTCGAGGCGCGACCTCAGCTCGTCGGTGCTCTTCTTCCACAGAGCGCGCATCTTGCCGAAGTCCTGGGCTGGCGCGTCCTCGTACTCGATCCGGCCGGTTTCCAGCATCCGCACGAGCAATTCCTGCTCGCGGGCGAGATGAGTCACCATCTCCGCGGCCGAACGCGACCCGGCCGCCGGCCGATAGTCGAGCCGATCTGGGGGCAGGGCGTCCATCACCTTGTCGAACTTCGGAGCCTCGCGGTTCCACTTGTCGAAGAAGAAATTCTGCTCGGTCACGAAAACCTCCTGGCGGTCACCGGCCGATCGCGGCAACCGAGGCGCGAATTCTATCCGGCACCGTGGTCCCGGAAAGTCCTGGCCCGTCCTCGAACAGGTAGAGGATCCGTTGCGGGACGTTGATCAGGATTCCGTCGTCGAGGACCTGCGGGACGATGTGGCGGTTGTCGATCCGGAGCGTCCGCCCCGCGACCAGCCGCTTCGAGACGGACAACCGGTTTCGGGCAGCCAGCGTCTGCCGGCTGACGGCAAAGCGCGCGCCGATTGCGGCGAGCGTGTCTCCGCGCTCGACCCGGTAGGCGAACTCTGCACCCACCAGGAAGGGCTCCGCAGCTCGGAGCGGAAGCGCAGCCGCCGTGGCGGCCGCGAAACAGAGGACCCGGAACACCTTCGCCGACCGCCCCAGGGACACGCTCCGGGAGCGGTGGAGGGCGAAAGGCGTGCCGCGGCGGAACCGCAGAAAGCAAAGGAGAAAGGCCCATCGCCAGGGATTCGCCCGCAGCCCCGGACTGATTCATCTGCACCATGCATCCTCGGACTCCTGCGCCTAGAGTCCGGGGAGGAGGCGGGATATGAGTACCGTCATTCTCATCCTGGCCGTCGCCTTCGTTCTCTCCTGGATTCCGATCCTTGTCGTCTATTTGCGCGATCGTCGCCGCGACTCGGGAGAGCGCGTGATTACGTGCCCCGAAACGCGGACCGCCGAGGTCGTCCGGGTCGACGCCGGGCACGCCGCCTGGACGGATCTGCGGGGAGAAAAGGACCTGCGCCTCCAGTCGTGCTCGCGCTGGCCCGAAAGAGCGGACTGCGGCCAGGACTGCCTGGCGCAGGTCGAGTCCGCCCCGGATGGATGCCTCGTGCGCGAAAGGCTCACGGCCTGGTACCAGGATGCGAAGTGCGTGCTCTGCGGCATGCCGATCGGGCCGGTGCGCTGGATCGACCACCGTCCCGGACTGCGCAGCTCCGACGAACGCGTGCTCTTCTGGGAGGACGTTCCCGCACGCGATCTGGATCGAACGCTCGAGACTTCCAAACCGATCTGCTCGGACTGCGTGCTCGCCGAATCGTTCCGCTCGAAGTTCCCGGATCGCGTCGTCGACGATCCGTGGCATACGGTCGATCGCAAGAAGGTCCGCGCAGCCGGCCCGACGGCGTAACCGTCGCCCAAATCCGTCGGATCTGGCACCGACACGCTCGGCGTCGAGTGCTCGTGTGCCGTCAAGAAAGGGGGAGCTGCATGAAAGGCTTCGTTCAGGACATCGAGGGCCTCGCCACCCGTAACGACGACTTTCGCCGCGTGCTCTACACGGCGGGGAATTGCCAGCTCGTGGTCATGGCGTTGAAGCCTCAGGAAGAGATCGGCGCGGAAGTCCACGGGCTCGACCAGTTCTTTCGCGTGGAGGACGGGACGGGTGAAGCGGTCCTGGAGGGCGTTCGAACGCCGATCCGACCGGGCTTCGCGGTCCTCGTCCCGGCCGGGACGGAACACAACATCATCAACACGGCCGAGCGCCTCTGAAGCTCTACACGCTCTATGCGCCGCCCAACCATCGGGACGGCACGGTTCACCACAACCGCGAGGACGCCGAGGCCGCCGACGAACATTTCGACGGCAAGACCACCGAGTCGGAGCTCGCCGGGACGCGGGGCTGAAAGCGGGGGCGGCCGGGATCGAACCGGCCGCCC
>JBKPMI010000419.1:0-4701 GCA_046732075.1 Acidobacteriota bacterium
GATTCACGTAGATCAGGCCCATCTGAACGGCCCCGAACGGACCAGTGAGCTCCCGGTCGCCGCTGTAGCGCTGGTCTCCCAGCCAGGTGTCCTCGGGACCCCAGAAGATTTCCTCGGGCTCCCAGACGTCGGGTCGGCCGAAGCCGAAACCGAACGTCTGGAACCCCATGGATTCCATGGCCACGTTGCCGGCCAGGACCAGCAGATCGGCCCAGGAGATCTTCTGGCCGTACTTCTTCTTGATCGGCCAGAGCAGGCGGCGCGCCTTGTCGAGGTTCGCGTTGTCGGGCCAGCTGTTCAGGGGCGCAAAGCGCTGCTGACCGTCGCCGCCACCGCCGCGGCCATCGGCGATCCGGTACGTGCCGGCGGCATGCCACGTCATGCGGATGAAGAACGGGCCGTAGTGGCCGTAGTCGGCCGGCCACCAGTCCTGCGACGTCGTCATCACCTCGATCAAGTCCCGCTTCACGGCGTCGAGGTCGAGCGACTGGAACTGCTCTGCGTAGTTGAAGTCCTCCTCCATCGGACTGGACAGGTGCGAGTGATGGTGAAGCACCGAAAGGTCCAGCTGATCCGGCCACCAGTCTTTGTTGGTCCTCGGCCGACTCCGCTTGGGAGTCGGGGCGGGGATTACCGGGCTCTCGCTTTCGCTGACGCTCGTCGTGTTTTCCTTGTCGGGCACGTGGATCCTTCTCCTCTCTGGGTTATTTCTTCTGCGGGTTATTTCTTCTGCGGAGTTCTTCGCGTCAAATTGCGCCCCCGCATGACGACCTGGTAATCGTGGATTTCGAATCCCTTCACCGTCGGGAACTTCCGCACCGTCACCTCGTCCCACGGGATGTCATGGATGCGGCCGGTCTCTTCATCGATCAGGTGATGGTGAGCGTCGGTGTTCGCGTCGAAGACGACCGAGTCGCGCGAGAGGTGCAGCTCACGGACGAGCCCCTTCTCCGCAAAGAGGCTCAGGGTGTTGTAAACCGTGGCCCGTGAAATCATCGGAAATCGGCTGCGCACGCGCGCCCACACCCGGTCGGCCGACGGATGTTCGTCGGTAAAGAGAACGTACTGCGCGACCGCCACCCTCTGCGCCGACGGCTGAATGCCGCGCTCGCGGAGCAACTCGACGACACCCGGATCCATCGTCCGCTATAGATAGCGTCCGGGTTTAGACCTTGTCAAGCCTTGTTGGAAGTCCCTTTTCCCGTTCTCCACCGGCGCCCGTTGGGCCAGCCCGCCTCGACCCCCGGATCCCGCTCCTTGGAGTCGGGCGAACCGGTGATCCGCGGCGTCGCCAGCCGGGACGTCGATCACGCCAGCGCGCGTTCGAACCAGGGCTTCGTCTTCACACAGAACCGGCAGACCGAGAGCATCACGGGGACTTCGACGAGGACGCCGACGACGGCGGCGAGAGCGGCACCCGAGCCGGGGCCGTAGAGCGCGATCGCGGTCGCGACCGCGAGCTCGAAGAAGTTGCTCGCGCCGATGAGCGCCCCGGGCGAAGCGATGGAGTGGGGCACTTTCAGGAGCTTCATCAGGCCGTACGTGAGGCCGGAGTTGAAGTAAACCTGAATCAGGAGGGGGATCGCGATGAGGACGACGTGGAACCAGTGCGTCAGGAGGTTGTCGGCCTGGAAGGCGAAGATGAGGACGAGCGTGGCCAGGAGCGCGATGACCGTGATCGGGTGGAAGAAGGGCAGGAAGCGGCTCTCGAACCACTCGATGCCTTTTACGCGGAGAATGAACGTCCTGCTCAGACTTCCGAGGACGAGCGGGATGACGATGAACGTGACCACGCTGAAGACGAGGACCCTGACCGGCACCGTCAGGTTGCTCGCGCCGCTCACGAGAAGCGTCACGATCGGCGCAAACAGGACGAGCATGAGGATGTCGTTCACGGAGACCTGTACGAGCGTATAGGCCGGGTCGCCGTCCGTGAGGTACGACCACACGAAGACCATTGCGGTGCAGGGGGCGGCGGCCAGAATGATGGCGCCCGCGATGTACTGGTCCGCGAGGGCAGTCGGGATGAGACCGGCGAACACGTGTTTGAAGAACAGCCAGGCCACGAACGCCATCGAGAACGGCTTGACGAGCCAGTTCACGAAAAGCGTAACGAGAAGGCCTCTCGGCTTCTTTCTCAACCCGGCGATGCTCGTGAAGTCGATCTTGAGCATCATCGGGTAGACCATGAACCAGATGAGGATCGCGATCGTGACGTTGATCTGGCTGCCTTCACCGAACTCGAGCCCTCGGATCGCGCCGGTCAGGCCCGGAAAGAGCTTTCCGAGCGTCACACCGGCAACCATGCAGAGAGCGACCCAGAGGGTGAGGTAGCGCTCGAAGACGTTCAGGCGCTTCGGTCCGGACGCCCGGCTCACCTGTTCGTCTCTACGCGGCCGGCTTCGTCGGCAGAGCGTCCGAATCGATTGGCCGTTCGCCCGCTCCCGTCAACGGCGGACCCTGCGTCGGGACCGCCGCGGCGAGAGAGCCTCGGCCTCGGCCCGCGCCTCGCGGCCGACCGCCGCGCAGACCACCGAGCAGATGCGCTCGAGAGAGGGGTCGGCGATCGAGTAAACGGTCCGATTCCCCTGCTTGCGGCCGCCCACCAGCCCCTGCGACCGCAACACACCCAGGTGCTTGCTGACGTTGGCCTGCGTTCCTCCAACGTGCTCGATCACCTCTCCGACCGAAGCAGGTGACTGAAACAGCCGCTGCAGTATGTTCAGCCTCGTCGGGTCTCCGAGCGCCCGAAACCGGGCGGCCATGCGCTCCCGCGCCAGCTCGGTCAACCAGACAGAAGAGCCCACACCGATAGCGTAGCCGAAAACGCCGGCGGCGGGTTCTGGAGAAGGTTCACGCATGGCTCTTGACTATATAACTATATAGCCATATAGTCTAGCACGATCATGCGCCTGCTCGTAATTCTCCTCGCCGGTGCGATCCCGGCCACGGCGCCCCTCACACTCGAAGAGGCCGCGCGGATCGCGGCCGCGGAGGCGCCGACGGTTGTTCAGTCACGGGCCGAGGCCGATCGGACGCACGCCCAGTCGAGAACCGCGCGCTCCCGGCTGGGTCCGACGCTCACTGCGGACCTCGGCTTCTTCGGAACCGACGACCCCGCGGGGGTGTTCCGACTCGCCCTTCAGCAGGAACGCTTCTCCTCGGCCGAGTTCTTCGCGACCGATCCGAACGACGCCTCCTTTACACGCGACTGGAACGGCGCGATCTCGGCGGAGTGGACGGCGGATCTCTTCGGCTCGCGCCGGAGCGACGCCCGCGCTGCCGAGGAGACTGCCCGGGCAGCCGATCGAGCCTCCGGGCGCACCCGGGATATCGCCGTGTTCCACGCGATCTCGGCTTTCGCCTCGGCGCGAGCCGCCGAAGAGGCAATCACAGTCCTCTCCGAGCGGGAAGTCGACGCGCGAGAAGACGTCGAGATCGCGAAGTCGCTTCACGAGCAGGGAATGGTGACGGCCGCGGACCCGGCGCGAGCGAACGCCGCCCTCGCGGAGCTCGACGCCGAGGTGGCCTCGCAGCGGGCGGTCCTGGCGGACGCCCGGGCTTCGCTCGCGGCCCTGATCGGTCCGGAAGCCGGCGGTCGGCCGCTCGCATCTTTGCCGCCGCCGGGCCCGGTCCCCGAAGTGCCGCCCCCGACCCGCGACGACGTGGCCGCCGCGGAACTTGCCGCGGAATCGGCACGTGCTCGGCACCGTGCCGCAACGGCGGCGCGCTGGCCGACGCTCCTCGTGTCCGGACGCTACGAGGTCCACGCGAGCCGGCCCGGAGAGCGGTGGGGAAACTCCGCCTCGGTGTTCGGAGGCTTTCGGGTCCCGATCTTCGCGTCCGGCGCCATCGATTCTTCGGTCGACGAGACGCGCGCGGGTGTTCTCTCGACGGAGGCCTCGGCGCTCGAGATGCGACGCCGAGCGGAGAAGGAAGTTCTCTCCGCGCGGGCGGCGCTCGACGCCTCGGAAGCCCGGGAATCGGCGTTTCGGGAGGCCGAGATCGCGGCGCGGACCGCGAGAGAGATCCTGCGGTCCCGTTACGAGGAAGGAGCGGCGCGGCTCGCCGACCTGATCGAGGCACGCGCCGCGGAGCTCCGCGCGCGCGTGGGCGTTTCCGCGGCGAGGTCCGAGCGAACCGTGGCCGAGGCCTGTTTGAGGCTCGCCCTGGGCCTGCCTCCGGAGGGGGGAATCCGATGAGAAAGATAGTCATCGCCGTGATGGTCGCTTCGCTGGCCGCCGCGGCCTGTACTCGACAGGAGAGCCCGGTTCGCCCGCCGGGGTCGGCCCGCAAGCTCGCAACGGCTCCGGTGGAGCGGCGAATGATGGCGGGACGAATCGAGGTCGAGGGGATCGTGGTCGGGCGCTTCGAGGCCGTCCTCTCAAGCCGGCTCGCGGCGACGGTCGCGACGATACCGGCCGTCCCCGGGACGACCGTGCGTGCCGGCACCGTGCTGGTACGCCTCGAAGAGCAGGAGACGCGCCGCGCTCTCGCGAGCGCACGCGCCGGGGCGGACGCGGCCGGACAGACCCTCGACCTGGCCAGAAGAAACCGCGCGCGATTCGAGCGACTTGCGGGCCGCGGCGCCGCGGCGGCCGTCGAACTCGATCGGGCGAACCAGGAAGAGGCCGCGGCGGGCGCGGCCGCGGCCTCTGCGGACGCCGCGCTTTCCCGCGCCGAGATCGACCGGTCGCAGAC
>JBKPMI010000420.1:0-6315 GCA_046732075.1 Acidobacteriota bacterium
GCTACCGGCTCCCGACCCCGGTGGATCCACCGGATCCGCGCCAGGTCCCGCAGCATCCGCAGCGAGTCCCGGACCACCGACACCTTCGACTCGGGGGAGTTGAACCAGAGAACCGGCACCTCGGCGATCTCGATTCCCCGCTGCCGCGCGAGGTAGAGGATCTCCACGTCGTAGGCAAAGCGGTCGATGCGCGCGTCCGCGAAGAGCTCGCGCGCGACGTCTCCCCGGAAGAGCTTGAAGCCGCACTGCGTGTCGTGGATCCCGTGCACGGCGAGGGTCCGGACGAAGCCGTTGAAGATCTTGCCCATGAACTGCCGGTAGAAGGGTTGCCGGCGGCGAACGAGGTCCTCGTCGAGCGCACGGGACCCGATCGCGATGGGCCGGGTCGGCAGCCGCTCGGCCAGCTTGACCCACTCGGTCAGCGGCGTCGACAGGTCCGTGTCCGACACGAGCACCGGGTCGCCGGTCGACGCGAGTACACCGGTGCGGATCGCGGCTCCCTTTCCCCGATTCGTTCCGTGCCGGAGGAGTCGGACCGGCAGGTTCGCGGCGGCCGCGGCGCGCTCCGCGATCTCGGCGGTTCCGTCGGAGGAGCCGTCGTCGACGACGATTACCTCCCACTCCCAGCCGCCGGGTTTCGTGCGGAGCCAGGCGGAGATGCCGTCGATCGCACGCTCGATGCGGCCGCGCTCGTCGAACGCCGGGACGACGAGCGACGCCTTTCCGCCCGGCGCGCCGGGGCTCACTTCCGGACGGCCTCGAAGACGAACTGATATCCGAAAAGGGTGGGAAAGAGGCGCGCCGTGGACTGCGCGAACGCGCGCGTCGGCGCGGCGAGGGCCGCATGGGAGAGGAACGGGAGCGCGAGCTCGTAGGGCATGGCCGTCGGCCGGACGGAGGTGACCCGGAAGCCGGAGTCCGTGATCAGACGCTCCGCGCTCGAGCGCGTGTAGAACGAGAGGTGCGTGCGGTCCAGGATTCCCCGCTCGGTGTAGCGGAAGTGGCCGAACAGCAGGGCCGCCCGGATCGAAACGTTCGCGATGTTGGGAATCGAGGCAAGCAGGATCCCCTCGGGATGCAGCCAGTGGTGGATGCGCGCCAGGAGCTGCTCCGGGTTCGCGAGGTGCTCGAGCACGTCCGCGCAGACGACCACGTCGAAGGGCTGGTCCCACTCGCCGGCGTGGCGCGCGTCGACCGTGCGCCAGTCGTCGTAGCCCTCGCGCGCCGAGGAGGGCAGGGAACGGTCCGGCTCGACCCCCGCCAGGTAGCTGCAGCGGTCGCGGACCGCGCGCCCGAGGTGGCCTCCCGCGGCGCCGAGATCGAGAAGGCGCAGGCCGCCGGGCATTCGCGAGATCCGGCGGCGCAGGTGGTCGTGCGAGGAGCCGGGGATGTCCTTCCAGACGTACCTCTCGGAGTGGCCGTGCGAATGCACGGCGGCGGCCTCGTCAGACAACGAAGCGCTGGGCGATCGGATAGCGCCGCCCCTCCCCGAACGCCTTGGCCGTCACCTTCGGCCCGGGCGGCATCTGCCGGCGCTTGTACTCGTTCCGGTCGACGCGGCGGGCGATGTCGCGCGCGAGCTCGGAGGAAACGCCGGCGCGCCGCGCGGCGAGGTCGACGGGAAGAGAAAGATCCACGAGAGCCTCGATGAGGGGGTCGAGCTCGGAGTAAGGGGGCAGCGAGTCGCTGTCCTTCTGGTTGGGGCGGAGCTCCGCCGACGGCTCCTTCGCGATCGTCGCGGCCGGGATCTTTTCCCGCTCCCGGTTGATCTCCCCCGCGAGCTCGTACACGAGGGTCTTGGGAATGTCGGAGATCACGGCGAAGCCCCCGGCCATGTCTCCGTAGAGCGTGGAGTACCCCACGGCGATCTCGGACTTGTTCCCGGTGGAGAGGACGAGGTAGCCGAACCGGTTCGAGAGCGCCATCAGGATCGCGCCGCGGACTCGCGCCTGGATGTTCTCCTCCGCCGGCCCGTTGCCCTCTTTCCCGAACGACGGCGCCAGCACCTTGCGGTAGGCCTCGAAGACGGGACCGATCGGGATCTCGGCGAAACGGATCCCGAGGCGCTTCGCCAGGTCGCGCGCGTCCCGCAGGCTTCCCTTCGACGAATACGGCCCGGGCATCGCGACCCCGAGCACCTTCTGTGCACCGAGCGCCTCGGCTGCGATCGCCGCCGTCACCGCGGAGTCGATTCCCCCGGAGAGACCGAGGACGGCCTCGAAGAACCCGCACTTCGCGGCGTAGTCGGAGAGCGCGAGGACGAGCGCCTTTCGCAGGCCGGCGATCTCGGTTTCCTCGGGAGGACGGGGGCCGCGGCCACCTGGAAGGTCGATCGTCCAGAAGTCCTCTTCGAAGGTCCGGCCGCGCCCCACGATCCGCCCTTTTCCGTCGAACGCGGTAGAGGCGCCGTCGAACACGAGGCCGTCGTTTCCCCCGACCAGGTTGCAGCTGACGAGCGGCACGCCCGTGCGCCGTGCGATCTGCGCCATCATCCGCCGCCGCAGCCGGTCCTTGCCGAGCGTGTACGGGGACGCCGAGATGTTCGCGTGCAGGTCGAGGCGGAGCGGCTTGAGGTCGGCCACCGGATCGTACGGATACAGCGGCCGTTTCCAGAACGTCTTGTCGTTCCAGATGTCTTCGCAGATCGTGACGCCGACGCGCATCCCCTTGACGCGCAGCACCAGCGGGCGCTTCTTCCCGGGCTCGAAATACCGCCCCTCGTCGAACACGTCGTACGTCGGCAGGAGGCGCTTGTGGTACTCGCCGACCCGGCGCCCGGCGCGCGCGGCGACCGCCCCGTTGAACACGCTCCGGCCGGTGCCGGCGCGGTTTCCGATCGGGACCCCGTACAGCCACACGGCGGACCCGGACGCGCGCGCGATCCGCGCAGAGGACCGTTCCGCTTCCGCCAGGAACGAGCGGCGCTCGAGGAGATCCTTCGGCGGATAACCGGAGAGCGCGAGCTCGGGGAAGAGGACGAGGTCGGCGCCCTCGTTCTCCGCGCGACGGCCGAACGCGACGATCTTTTCGGAGTTGCCGGGGAAGTCCCCGACGGTGGTGTCGATCTGCGCGACCGCGACGCGCAACGAGCGGTCCGTCACACGTCCCGGGCCAGGGTCCGGCCCGAAAGGCGGTCGGCGAGGGTCGGCGCCTCGGGGTCGCGGGCCGTGAAGAAGAGGGGGATTCCGAGGCCCGCCACCGTGGTGACGGTTCCGGCCCACCGTCGGGCGGCTTGGGTCGGCGTCAGGCGGCGCCCGGACCCGTCGTCCCGCGCGGCGAGACCGGCGAGCGCCATGCCGAGCGTGCGGCCGAAGAAGACGAGCGGAACGACGACCACGAAGAAGGAGACGTAGAGCGCGAACGCGGAAGCCCAGCCGAGCCCCGCGAAGTGCGGCGTCCGGCCGCGGACCGCGAATGCTCCGAGAAGGCCCGCGAGGACGAGCAGGATCGAGGCGGCGGCGTCCGCGGCGGTGCCGATCGCCCGGTCCGGAAGCGAGCCAAGACCCGACGCGCTCGGGGGAGCGGCCGCGGGAGAAGGCGCGGCGAGGTCGGCGGCCGGCTCGGCCCGAAGGGGAAAGTCGGTGAGCGACCGGTCGGTCGGCTCGGGCCCGCCGGAATCCTCGAGATCCGACGGCGGCGTCACGGCCGGGGCGAGATGTACCGGACGTAGATCCGGCCGAGGAGATCGAGATCGCCGCTCTTGTATCTCTCGGCGAACTGCCGGTGGCGGG
Source organism: Acidobacteriota bacterium (assembly GCA_046732075.1). GTDB lineage: Bacteria > Acidobacteriota > Thermoanaerobaculia > UBA5066 > Gp7-AA6 > Gp7-AA6. Next base: position 3,732 of record JBKPMI010000420.1, read on the forward strand.
CGGCTTCACTGTCCTGGGGATCGAGCGCGATCGCCTCGCCGAAGGAGTCCCGCGCCTTGTCGTAGAGCCCGTTCTGGAGCTGCGTGATCCCCTGGTTGAAATACGACCGCAGCAGATACGAGCGGGCGTCCTGGTTGTCGCGCTGCGCCTGGTGGATCCGCCAGAGGAGCGGGATCGCGGTCTCGTATTCCCCCTCGTTGTAGAGCTTCACGGCGGGGGTGAGCTCGGTGACGCGCTCGGACGCCGCCGCCATTTCCTGCGCGAACGTGGGGTCGCCGCGGAACGCGGGCTCCGCCGCGCTGAAGTCCTTCAACGCGTCGATGTAGCGCTTTTCGTTCAACGCCCGTTCGGCCTCCGAGCGGCGGGCGGGAGCGTCGTGCGGGCCCCCCGCCGCGGAGGAGGCGGGCGCTGCCGGAGCCGCGGGAGCCCCGGCCGAGTTGACCCCGTTGCCCTGCGGGCCGAGCGAAGCGAGGAGCTTCTGGGCATTGGCGTAATCCGGGCTGGACGGCGGGATGCGGCGCAGCTCCGCGGTCGTCTCGGCGATCTTTCCGTCGCGGAAGAGCGCGGTCGCGCGCTCGAGAGACGGACCGGCTTCGGCTTCCGCCGGCGGAGCCTCCGTTTTCGCGGGACGCCGGAGGAGGAAGAACCCGGCGACGGCGACGAGGACGAGCGCGGCCGCCGCGATGGCGGCGAGGCGCGGATTGATCCGGACGGCCGGCTTCTTCGGAGGCTCCGCCGAGCCGGCGACCGGCGCGGTCTCGGCGCGCGGACGCGGGGCGGTCCAGGATCGCCGTCCCGGGGGACCGGATTGATCCATTTCTTCTTCGAGAACGTCCCCCTTCGGAGCGACCGCGGACAGGTCGTGCGGCGTCAGCGCCGGAGGCGCCGGCGGCGCGACGGGCCGTGGCGGGGGAAGCACGGCCGGCTCTTCGCCCCGAAAATGCGGGGCCGTCCCCACGCCCTCATCGAGCGTCGCGGCGACATGCTGGCTCGCCTCCGACATTTCCCGGCGGGTCTCCTCGATCCGCTCGGCGGCGTCGCCGTTGTTGATGTCGATCAGGAAGATGCGCGACCAGATCTCGATCGCCTGCTGAGGGTCGCCGCCCGCGCGGGCGTCGTCGCCCTGCGTCAGGAGGAGCGCGATCTCGTCCTCGGCGCTCCGGGCCGGTTCGAGGTTGTCCCACGCGCCGCCGAACCCGCTGTCGAGCGGCATTCCCGAGCCCGGGGGAGCCAGGTCCGAGGCGGGCGTATCCAGGGAGAGCGAGTCGAGAGAAAGCGAGTCGAGCCCCCCGGCCGGCGGAAGACCGGGTGCGGGCTCGGCCGCGGGGGACCGGGCCGGCGGCGGGGCTGCCGCGGCCAGGGCTTCGGGGGAGGGAAGGAGGATTTCCGCGGTGTCGCGGCGGGAGGCCGCGGCCACCGCCGCGTCCAGAATGGAGCGCAGCTCGGCGACCTCCACTTCCGCCTTGGGATTCTTCGCCTTCTCCTGGAGCTTCCGGGCGGGAGCGAAGCGCGGATCCATCTTCAAGATGAAGTCGCAGCCGATCAGGCAGTCGTCGACTTTTCCATCCCGGTACAGGTCGAGCGTGTGGCGGAACGTCGAGAGGATCTTCTCCCGCACTTCGGTCGGGAGACTCAGGTTGCCGGGATAGGCCCCGGCCGGGGGAGCTCCGCTCAAAAGCCTTCCGCCGGGGCGCGGCGCGTCGCCCGATCCGATGCCGTCTGGCTCCGGTTCACGATGGGGGAAATTATAAACTGCCGGGCGAGGGATTCCCCCCATGACGACGGTCATCGAGTGCGTCCCGAACATTTCGGAGGGGCGCGACGCGAAACGGGTGTCCGAAATCGCCGCCCTTCTCCGGGCGGCGCCCGGGGTCCGCCTGCTCGACGTCTCTTCCGATTCTTCGCACAACCGTAGCGTGCTGACGTTCGTGGCGGACGCGGCGGGGATCCGGGAGGGAGTCCGGGCTCTGTTCGACGCGGCGGTCCCGCGGATCGACCTGCGGCAGCACGCCGGCGAACACCCCCGGATGGGCGCCGTGGACGTCGTCCCGATCATCCCGATCCGCGGCGCGACCGTCGAGCAATGCGTGGCCCTCTCGCGCGAGATCGGAAAGGAAATCGCGGAGCGCCACAGAATTCCGGTCTTCCTCTACGAGGACTCCGCGTCCTCCGAGAAGCGACGGAACCTCGCCGAGATCCGGAAGGGGCAGTTCGAGGGCTTTCCCGCGAAGATGCGGGAGAACGAGTGGAAGCCGGACTTCGGTCCGGGGGAGCCGCACCCGTCGGCGGGCGTGGTCGCGGTCGGGGCGCGTCCGCCACACATCGCCTACAACATCAACCTCGGGACACGAGATCTCGCCGTGGCGGATCGAATCGCGAAAGCGATCCGTCACCTGGGGGGCGGATTCCGCTACGTCAAAGCGCTGCCGATCGAGCTCGCCCAACGCGGACAGGTCCAGGTCTCGATCAACATGACGAACTTCCGCAAGACGCCGCTTCACCGGGTGTTCGAGTGCGTTCGGTCGGAGGCGGATCGCCACGGCGTGCCCATCGTCGGATCCGAGATCGTCGGCCTGTGCCCGGC